>NZ_LWER01000035.1:0-46424 GCF_001634775.1 Sulfitobacter sp. HI0027 | reverse complement strand
CTTTGCCCTGCGCGTCGCGGAACCGGACCTCATGCGTGCCACTGGATTGCACTTCAGCCATCACTTTGGCAATGGTCGTTCCGCCATTCTCCGCCAAACGGTCGACGCAGCTACGCACGAGGAACCCCGTCCCGAGCTCTTCGGCCAGGCAGTAGAGTTCATAGATGTCGCTTTCCCGATCACCGATATGCACACAGCGCTCAGGTGCCCCAGTTAATTCGGTGGACAGGCGCAAATTGTCGAGCCAACGCATGCTTTCCTTCTCTTCAATAGGCACACGGGTCGGGTTGATCTTGCGTTTAAGAGCGGCGGTCCCCTTGAACTTGCTCCGCGACCAGAATTTCGCTGCTGTCAGACCGAGCGGCAGTCCATCCGGCGTAATGGCCATGCTGGCATGCATCAGGAGGCCACAAACGGCATGTTTTTGAAATCGGCCCTCTTTCATTTTACGTCCAGTGGATATCTTCGTAAACCCGACCTTCTCCGGAGCGGACCGTTTGAAGGTGAATTCCGTGGTGTCCTGTAAGATCAGGATAGGACCGTTGGTGGCCTCGAAGCGCAAGCCAGTGGCGGCGAAATGACCCTCAAGAATCTTGTCTTCGCTGACATTCTCATTTGAAAAGAAACGGTATGCCGCCTTGGTGTTCGACCAGTCTTGGAACGCCGTGGGCAGCGATTTTCCCGGACGACCTCCAAGGGTCGCGAGCATTGCTTCAAGCCGCCGGTTCAATCGAACATCTCCCAGATCACATCTGGCAGTTTCCGTCCCCACCCAATTCTGTCCCATATCTGCACCTCATTCATTCGGTGCCACATGACGAATCATGCTCGGGGCTGCGCGGGCAAGAGCAAGACTGATGGGTGAATCAATTCGTCGCACCAAACTTATGGGTAACTGCAAGGTCCAGGCAACGCTTACAGATAGTCCATGTGCAGCTACGAAGAACGACTGGGCGCGGTTAAGCTTTATATAGAGTTCGGCAAGCGCGCGAAGGCCACCATCCGTGAGTTAAAGCCGTCATCCGCAGCAATGGGCATTAAGGACCTCAGTGGGCCAATCGCTACAGGTGTTTCTGGGAACGGGAAAGGCAGCTTAACACTTTCCTGGTTTGGCCAGCAAAGCGTGGTGTGAAACCGTATTGGCAATAGTGTTAACCAGGCGCCGTCCGGCGCGATGTTTCACGGCTCAAAGCATGGACCGATCTCGTGATCTATGTACTCGACAACACTGCTGCCGATCTCGTGGGGCTGGAAGACACTCTGAAATGAGTTGAACGACCAGCCTTTCAGCGTCAGCTGGTCGATGCGGTGGACTGCAGTCGCCGCGCGTTAATGGTTGGCAATTCTGTGGGGAAGCTTACGGCTTGGAAAGCCCATATGTGCTGCTGACTGTATCGAACCCGGTAACTCGGTAGCCTGCGGCAAATGCGGTGGTCATCTCGTCGCGAACGCGCTGCCTTTCGGCAATCGCGCGGTTAAGATCAACCGCAAGCAAGGCATCCAGATCCTTTGGGATTGCGATGTGCAGTGGGTAGCAATGCATTCTCATTTCCGAGCGTGGGCCTTCAGCTCCGTGTGCCACCCGCTTATTGTCCAGTGCCCACTCCGCCACGATACGGTCTGAGGCCACACCAGCATTAATGCCCTCCATTTTTCCGTAGTAATCTGGCAGGTAGACTTTGGCCGTAGCACCAAGTCGCGCGATGTTGAGATTAGCATTGATGCGGCGCAGAGGGTCGAAGGTCCAACGGACGGAAGTAATCCCGCGCGCCAGACACCAATCGCGTTGATACCATTTCAGCCGTGCGCCCAGCCCCATCCCCCGGCTGTCGGGGTGGACGGCGAGGCGGTGTGAATGCTGAACCTGCGGATCCTTGGTGGGAAACCCAAAGAGAAACCCGAGCATCCGCCCTTCGGCAAAGGCACCGGCGACCAATCCGCCTTCGTGCTGGATCGCAAGCATGAGATCGGAATTGTCCGCTGGATCATCGGCGCCCCAAACGCTGCGCTGGAAATCCTCAGCGTGTTTGAGTTCCACCACGCCGTCGAGTTCACGCAGTTCAACCTCGGTATTCACGGCAGTCATGGGCGGATCATCTCACTATGGCTGGTGACGGATTTCATGTAGTCCCGGTCTAGGGTTACCCCGATCCCCGCGCCATTGTTTGGCACCGGCATTTCGCCGTTGGCGGCCTCAAGCGGCTCATTCACGATGTCGCGTTTGAAATAGCGGCTGGCGCTGGAGGTATCCCCCGGCTTAGTGAAATTGGCGAGGGTGGCGAGGTGGATATTATGCGCCCGGCCAATCCCGGCCTCCAGCATCCCGCCACACCAGACCGGCACACCGAAGGCGGCGCTGACGTCATGGATTGCACGGGCAGCGGCAAAGCCGCCAACGCGGCCAACCTTGATATTGATGACCCGCGCCGCCCGCATCTCAAGCGCCTTGCGGGCATCTCCAGCGTTGCGGATGCTCTCATCAAGGCAGATCGCCGTTTTCAGCGCCGCCTGCACCTGCGCATGGTCGTGGATATCGTCGAAGGCCAGCGGCTGTTCGATATAGTCGAGGTCAAATTCGTCAAACCGCCGCAGCAAGGCTAGGTCTTCGAGCCCGTAATCGGTATTGGCGTCGACCGTCAGCTTGATGTCGGGGTAGCGCGCGCGCACCGCGTCGAGCAGGGCCACGTCATGACCCTTGGCGATCTTCAATTTGGTGCGTTTATAGCCCGCTGCCTGCGCCTCAGCGATCCGTTCGAGGGTGAGCTCAACGCTGCCGATGCCAATGCTCACGCCCACATCCACCGCACCGCGCACCCCGCCGAGTGCCGCTTTGAGCGGAATGCCGAGGCTCTTTGCCCAGAGATCCCAAAAAGCCATCTCCACCACAGCTTTGGCCATCCGATTGCCGCGCCAAGGGGCAAGGATCGGCTCCAACTCATAGGGCGAGGCGAAGCGTTTGCCGACGATCCGTGGCAGCAGGACATCTTGCAGAAAGGCCATGGCGGCAGGGATCGTTTCTTCAAGATAGTCGGGGATTTGGTCCATCACCGCTTCGGCGATGCCCTCGATCCCCTCGCCTTTGAGCACCAGCAGTGGGAAGGTCTTGTCGGTCAATGTTTGGTTGGAGATCACGAAGGGGGTGATCAGCGGCAGGCTGACGATATGCAGCTCAGCCGCTTCGATCAGGATGCCGCCGCCGGCAAATGCGGGGTTTGTATTGTGCTGTGACATGGAAACTCGCTGGATCAATAAGGGCAGGGCGTTACTTCACATTCGCGATGAAACGCTGAAAGACTTCGGTTTGCGGATTGGTGAACATCTGCTCAGGGGTGCCGCGTTCGGCGATGCGGCCCTCGTGCAAGAACACCACGTCGGAGGAGACATCGCGGGCGAATGCCATCTCATGGGTGACGACGATCATCGTGCGCCCCTCGGCGGCGAGCGACTGCATGACCTTTAGCACCTCGCCCACCAATTCGGGGTCAAGCGCGCTGGTCGGCTCATCGAACAAGATCGCATCCGGCTCCATCGCCAGCGCCCGCGCAATGGCCACGCGCTGCTGCTGGCCACCGGACAGCTGGGAAGGATACATGTCCATCCGGTCCTGTAGTCCGACCCGTTCCAAGAGTGCCTGGGCAGCGGTGCGGGCGATCGCTTTGGGCGTGCCCTTCACTTGCACCGGGCCTTCCATCACGTTGTCCAAGGCGGTGCGGTGGCTCCACAGGTTGAACTGTTGAAACACCATGCCCAAGCGGCTGCGCACCGTTTCGATATGACGGGCGTTCAGGGGCTTGCCATCGCGCACCTGAATTTCTTCCCCATGCACGATGACCGTGCCAGTAGTCGGGGTCTCGAGGAAATTTAGACAGCGCAGAAAGGTGCTTTTGCCGGAGCCGGATGAGCCGAGGATCGAGATCACATCGCCCTCCCGCGCTTCGAGCGAGATGCCCTTGAGCACCTCCACAGCGCCGAAGGATTTGCTGATATCTTCGGCTTTCAGGATAATGTCGGCCTCGCTCATGGCTTTGGTCCTTCCGGGGGAGAGAGTATAGAGCGGCCCGTGTTGCGCGGACCGATGTGGCGGCTGAGGCGTGTCTCACCCTGTCGCCAGAGCAGCACAAAGATCGCGGTGATGCAGAGGTAAATCAGCGCGGCCCAGAGATAGATCGAGAAGTCGAAACTGCGCGAGAAGATCTGCCGCGTGCGGCCCATGATGTCGAAGACGGTGACAACGCTGGCCAGTGCGCTGGCCTTCATGAGCAGGATGATTTCATTGCCAAGCGCCGGCCATGCAATGCGGTATGCATGAGGGAAAGTCACCCGGCGCAGGATTTGCAGGCTGGTCATGCCGATAGCCTTGGCGGCCTCAATCTCTCCGCGTGCCACGCCCATGATGCCGCCGCGCAGGATCTCTGTCTGATAGGCTGTAGAGTTCAGTGCAAAGGCCAAGAGCGCGCAATTGAACGGATCACGGAAAAACCCCCAGAGGCCCCATTCCTGCAAGAATGGGCGGAACTGGCCGGAGCCGTAGTAGATCAAGAACAATTGCCCCAAGATCGGCGTGCCGCGCATGAAGGAGATATAGAGCCGTAGGGGAGCCTGCGCGACGGGCCCCGTATTGGCGCGGATCAGGGCAAGGCCGGGGGAGAAGAGGGCCGCAATGAAGGCGCCCAGAAAGGTCAGCTTGAGGGTCATCAAAGTGCCATCAAGCAGGCGCGGCCAATATTCCACCATGATGTCAAACGGGTTCATCTCAGACCCTCCGAATGCCGCGATTGGCGCGGCGTTCCATATGGGCCAAGACTACTTCCGAAAGGACGCAGAGCACCCAGTAGATCAGGCAGGCCAGCAGGTAGAAAGTGAAGGGCTGCTTGGTCACGCCAACGGCGACTTTGGTCATGCGCATCAGGTCGTCCAGCGCGATGATCGACACCAGCGCCGTGTCTTTCAGCATGTTGATCCATAGGTTTCCAAGACCGGGCAGCGCAAAGCGCCAGACCTGTGGCAGACGGATGCGAAAGAAGATTTTGCGCGGTGACATGCCGATTGCCCGGCCCGCTTCCATCTGCCCTTCGTCGAGCGATTGGAAGGCGCCGCGCAGCACTTCGCCCGCGAAGGCGCCAAAGACCATTGCAAGCGCCGTCACCCCGGCAGCAAAGGGGCTGAACTCAATATTCGTGCCGCCCGGCTTCCACCAGACGGCCAGTTTGTTCAGCAAAAGCCCGACGCCGTTGTAAACCACAAAGAGCGTTAGGATCTCAGGCAGGCCGCGCATGATCGTGGTGTAGCCGAAACCGATCGCCCGCAGCCCCGTATGGCGCGACATGGAGGCAAATGCCGCGACAAAGCCGATCAGCAGACCGATGGGCAGCGTCACGATGGCAAGCTGCATCGTGATCGCCAAACCCGCGAGGATCTCATCCCCCCAGCCGGCATCGCCGTAAGAGAGCAACTCAAACATGCAGGATTTCCAACTGGGGGGACGCTGTCATCATTTCATCGTGTAGACGTCGATGTCGAAATACTTGTCGTTGATGGTTTTGTAGGTGCCATCAGCGCGCATTTCGGCCAGAGCGGCGTTAAGCTTTTCACGCAACTCGTCGTCTTCCTGACGCAGCGCGATACCCACGCCTTCACCGACAAAGGCCGGATCGGTGATCGGATCGCCAGCCAACTCGCAGCAGGCGCCGTCTTCGGTCTTTTTGGTCCAGTCCAGCATCGGCAGCATGTCACCGACCTGCATGTCGATCCGGCCACTGGCCATGTCGAGGTTGACCTCATCCTGCGTTGGATACAGCCGCACATCCGCATCCGGGTAGGTCGCTTCGATATAGTCGGCCTGCGTTGTGCCAGACTGCGCGCCAATAACTTTGTCGGCGAGGGCTTCATTGGTGAATTCGGTGATGTCAGAGCCCTTGGGCACGACATTTGTCATCGCGGCCAGATAATAGGGATCGGTGAAATCCACCTGCTTCTTGCGCTCTTCGGTGATGAACATCGACGCAATGATGAAATCGTATTTATTCGCCAGCAGCCCCGGAATGATTCCATCCCAATCCTGTGCGACGACTTCGCATTCTTCGCCGATCCGCTTGCAAAGCTCCTGACCGATCTCGACATCGAAACCGGCGATCTTGCCGTCCGCTTCGATGTAGTTGAACGGGGGGTAAGCGCCTTCAGTCCCCAAGCGCAATGTCTCGGCAAAAGCGCCGGTAGAAAAGCTGGCGGCAACGGCCAGCGTCGAAAGCGCCGTGGCCAGTTTGAGTTTAGGTGTCATCGTGTTCACTCCTGTTGGGTTTTTCTGTGTCATTTTTCCGTTTGGCACCCTGTCGCGCAGGGTGGTCGACATGGCCGGTAAAGCGACCATAGAGATGGGCAATCCGGTTGAGCCTGCCCTCCACCTCGGAACCAAGCTGTAGAAAAACGCTGTGGATCAGCAGGTTGGACAGGCTCGCCATCTGGGCTGTCGAATCCCAGAATTGGTTGAACTGCGTGGGCACCGCGAACACCTGACCCGCCGCCTCATGGCCCCAGTCACAAAAGACATCTGTAATAAGTGTAACCGTCACCCCCGCCGCGCGGGCCTCTTCAGCGAGGCTTTTGGACAAGACTGAATAGCGCCGCGCCTCAAAAATCACGAGATGGGCAGGGCGGTCGGTCAACAAGACCTCGGCGAAGTTCCCAGCCGCGAGGTCAAGCAACGTGACGCCGTCGCGGACATATTGCATTTGGTTGGCGAAATACTGGGCAAGACCACGTTCCGTCTGAAAACCGGCAACGAAAACATGTGCAGTCTGCGCCAATCGCTCTGCTTCTTGCTGCCATTCGGGGCTGCTGGCCATTTCATAGATGCCGACGAGTGCCGCGATCTCGAGCTGCAGGCCGTGATTGAGCTGAGCGCTGTCTACATTGCCACCCTTACGCATTTCTTGAAGCCGTTCAGACATCAACCAAGGGTCATCGCCCATATCGTGCTTGAGGTGATCCTTCAGGTCGCGAAAGCTATCATAGCCGATTGAACGGCAGAACCGCCCGACGGTGGCTTCGCTCACCTTTACCGACCGTGCGATGCTGGCGGCGGTCTCAAAAGGCAAGCCTGCCCAAGAATCCAGCATGTAGCGGGCCAAAAGGCGGTCTGCTTTGGTCCCTTCTTCAAAGACACCTCCTAGCTGAGCTCTGATTGAGGTTTGCAACGGGGCCTCCGAAATTCTCATTACACCGAGAATGAAAGTAATCTTTCAAACTGTCAACGATGATATATTCCGCTCATCGATGCTGTGTTTCGGGGCGAGTTTGCGTGGCTTAACACTTGATTGAGGGTGGTGGTGAAGGCTTAGTCGTATGGATCGGCTGAGGGGCGGGGAAAAGCGCTCGCGCCGTATTTGGAACAGCTAAGCCCCTTGCAGTAATAGGGATCAAACATCCTCTGCGATTTGCATAACAGCCCAACTACACATGCTAAGAGCCGTTTGCAGCCCTAAGGCACCTTTCGACATGGAGTGCGGGTTGGTGATCGCTTCGCTATCCGGTCGGCACGATGGCTTTGCGAGTAGGCATATCTAAACGCGGCACTTCGCGGATTTCGCCCCATTGGTCTGGGCGACAGGGCTATGCAGTTCCGGGGGGCATCTAACGCTCAGAGGTCAGTCGCTTCAAAGCGTTAATCAGATCTCTCTCGCGATGTGTCAACGGAACAGGCTTTCTTGACATCATCTGCAAGATAGACGGGGCCGAAATTTCTACCACCTGGCGCAAAGCGCGAAATCCCAGCGTTTCTAAGCTTGCGTGCGATCAACCGGCTATCCATCTTCTCGCGGATCGACAGCAGTTTAGGCGTCGTGAACTTCGCGTGGAATGCCGAAATATCGGCATCGGTCACGTATAGCCCATGGCGGCGGGTTAGCGGATTAAAGAGCTTAGTTGCCTTGATGTGACCTGCATTGAAAAGAGCGGTCAGCGCGCCGCTGTTATGTAGCCCTATCTCTTTTGCAAATGCACCCAAGTTTCTGAGTTCCGGCGGCTTTTCTTGCAATTTGTTTATATCGCTTTGCCGTACGCAAATGGCAGCATATCCAACGAGGCCATCTTTCAGTGCGACTTTGATCACTCCTTCTCGTGCCGCATCGATGGCGTGGGCAATATCCACGCGCGCACGTGCGGCGGCAACACCCAAAGGCAGCCAGTCCGCGTCAGTACCTTTTACGGTGACGGCATCTTTAGTCAGATCGCCGAGCAGAGCGTCGGCGTCAGCAATATCCCATTGCAGTTTCGAAACCGATTGAGGCACTGCCGGTTCGAGAACTTTCTTATCTACAAGGATCTCGAACTGACCCACAGAGACACCGAGTTGTTGCCTCATACTCTTCGCCACGACGAGACGCCTTGCTCGAGCAAAAGCCGGCTGCGCAAGCTTTGCATCGAAGGTTAGGCGGGCGTCAGGTCGATTATCCTCGGGATCCACAATGCCGAAATGCTCTAGCATTCGTCGCGTAGTTTTCGCGGACCTGCCAAGCTCATCTGCCGCAGTAAGGACAGAGTAAAGCCTTGGCGCCGATAGAGACTTTCCCAGAATGGGTTCGTCTGCCGGTACGGCCCAAGTTTGGAATATGACCTCACGCAGGATATCGCGATATGGATCACACCTTGTATCGTTTGCCATGTCGTGTGCCAGCCAACGGTAAAGTCGGCCGAAAGCCCTTTTTGGACTGAACTGCGGTCCTTCCGCTGTGCTCGCTAGCTCTAGTAGAATTTGGGACAGTCCATCCGGACCGGCGCGCGCACAATCGAATCCCAAAGCCCTCGCAGGTCGGCCATCATCTGTTCCACCCGATTTGGCCCTTACCATTTCGCCACCTAGCAGTTGGCAGAACCGAGCAGCCGTATCGGTAGGCTGCGTAGCGAGCCATGTCGGGTCTGCGCCAGAAGAAAGCCGGTCATCCAGCCACTGGTCATAGCTTGAGATTTGATGGCGTGGCCGGTCCAAACCTCCTGATATGACGTCATCCGCAATACTATGAAGGTGTGTGGCGAAATCATATCGTGCCAATGGCGATGCGATTTTCCAGAGCGGAACAAGAGGCTGGCTATGGCGCAGGCAAACTTCCACGTACCGCACCTGCCAGTCTCCCCGCATGACCATTTGACTCTGAGGCGCTGCGGGGCAAGATTTTAGATCTTCCCTAAGACAGGCCGGACAACCTCTGACTACAGGATTGATGAGGGCGCGAGATACGAACTCCTCCCCCCTAAAACAGACCTGAACACCGGCTGTGGGCTGCGGCGTCCAAGACAACATTTCTTGTATCTCCTGACCTGGGAGGTCAAAGATCTTGGCGATAGCTTTTGTCTGACGATCATCGAACTTGATCAGTTTTTTGAGAGACAAACCCAATTCATTGCAGAAGCCAGAAAGCGATATGCCCCGCATGCCCGCTGTGCGCGACACGAACGATACAATTCCTTCACGAGGTTGAGGCTTAGGTTTTGCAACGATCGAAGTAGGCAGCGTACGTATCCTTTGGCTGTGCTTGCTAAGTCTAGCGTCCTCAGTTGGTCAACCTCTTACACTAAGCGCCTGGGTCTGAAATTTCTACGTTTGGCATCAGGCGAGTCGGCAGGCAGAGGCAGGTCAACGGTTGCGCTCTATTTAGCGTATTCAGTTGCGCCTGTCGGCTGTGATATCGCTCACCCATGACTTCTGGCTTATTCGAAAGCTACACATTAGAACGGATACACTGGGTTTCACTGTATCTAGGACTGCCTTCGGTCGGTCTCGACACCACCTTTCCGACTGAGGCGGCTTGCGAAGCTCGGTTGTATCAGGTCCGGTGGCCAGATGGACCGGTGTGCCCAAGGTGCTTCCACCAAAATGTAAATTTTTTGGATCTGCGAAAACTCCAGGTCTGCCGAAAATGTAAGAAGCAGTTCAGCCTGAAATCAGGGACCGACCTGCACGGGAGCCATCGGGGCCTGAAATTCTATTTCGGGCTCGCCGAAGAGATTATCCAATATCGGCAACGCAACGACATGCCCACTTTGCGTATGCTCCAAGACAAGCATGGCATGGCCTATGCGACTGCCATAAAACTTCGGTCTAAATTATCCGCGGACTTGGCGAAGTTTCATGGCGGCCTGCTTGGGCGCTGCATCTGCGTTAATTTTCCACGCCTACCCCAAGATATGGTGTTTGGGACTGATACTCACCTGCTACTTTTGGAACGCGAGATGCAGCGGCGCCGCTGGCGAGAGCTTGGAATTGAGTAAAGTAGATACTCCGTCCACAGCTTAACGCTGTCGCGAGCTTTCATTCATGAAAATCAAATCCTAATTCACCTTCATAAGGCGCAGGGAAAGCTGGGCCGAGTGATGAAGATGACGGCCATGACAGACGGGGATATGGCATTCTGGCTTGCGATTTTCGAAGGAATGAAAGAAAGCTAATGTGTTGTAATAAAATAATATTTGCCTCGAATCGCTTAGGCATGAACGGTTCCTGCCTAACCGCAGCCTGCGGTTGGAAAACAAATGAAAGTCTGTTCCCGCGCGATCATGCGCACCGGAAATTGCACCGCTAGAATTGGGCTGTTGGCCGCGTAATTTTGCCTAGGAAGAACTTCAAAAAGTTCAGGCGACTGCGATCAAACCCCGTAAATCTTAACTTAAAACCTCACTCGCATGAGCGAATGAGAACGGAGAAGTCATGCCGTATCCTCTCGAATGGGACACATCGACAGGCGAGCAGAAAAAAATGCCCGCACTGAAAGTGAATCGGATCCACGGTATCTGGGCCTACGATGGTTATCGCAATCCGCTGACCCGCAGCAGCTCGGCTTCCCGCGTGTCCATGACGTTCGCAACGCCCGCCACGAAAGGACAGCGCAAAGTTTACCACTTTGACGGTCAGCGCGAAATGGCGGTCGGGATCGAAGCGCTCCTTTCGCCCGATCTCTATGGTCTTGAGGTGCAGCTTCCGCCAGTCAACTATCGCATCCGTAAAGGCAAGCTAAGAGAGCATAGCTTCGATCTGCGCATTACTTTCAGGGACGGCTTTAGGCGTGCAGTGTATGTCCGCTATAGTGACAGCCTCGCAGGAGAGAAGACCAAGGAAGAGATCAAGGCGATTTTCGAAGCCACTCCGGCCTGCTTTGCGGACGACAAAAGGGTCGTAAATGGCGATCGCTACACGCGCGCCTACCGGGACAATCTTCTTCGTATCTACAGGGCGACTGAGATCGTTGATCAAGAAGCCGACGCACATGTCCTCGACCGTGCTCGCAGGGGTGGGTATTGGCTGATGCGCGAACTTTTTGCCCAGTGCGAAGTAACCTCGGCGCGTGCGTTCAACGCAGTTCTTCGGCATGTTGGGCAAGGGGTAATCAAGGCGAATCTGCATGCTGTTATCTGCGAATACTCCCGGATCTGGCTCGCCTAATGTCTGCTGCCGTAAAATACAGGATCCCACAAGGCTCCGAATTGGTGCTGGAGCGGCGGCGCTGGCGTGTGGTCGGCAAAGAGGCCGACGGATATGCCGTGGAGGGTTTCGAGGACGGTGAATGTATGGTTTTGCCGTTTCAGCGGATCAATGATGCCCTGACTGTTGGAGACGGCAAGGTCATTACGCCAGTGATGGCCGAGCGCCGCAAAGCGCTTCGCGCCTATACAGGCGGTTTTGAGAAGGTTTCGCAGCTTACTGAGGATGAGCAGCGCGATGTGCATGCGCGCCTAGGGCTCGTACACGCTATGGAAGCCTTGGAAGCTGAGGGTAAGAAACTTACCCAACGGTATCTTAGCCGGCGAGATGTTCGGCAGCGCCTTCGTGACATGGCAAAAACGCTAACCAATAACCCGCATCTTCTTCACGGCGCATACATCGGGAGTGCAAAGCGCCCGCACTCCTTACCCACAGGCCGCGTACTTCAAGAAATGCGCAACACTTTTATCAGGTTCTGGCGCGAGCCGGTTGTCTTGATGCGCAGGCATCACCGGAAAGGCCCGCCAGAAGATAAAAGGGAACGTCTGTGCCCCATGCACGAGCGTTTTGTCGATTATGTCATGAACCTCTACTTCAAAAAAGAGCAGCCGAAGCTTGCGCGGCTTTATGAGGGTGCGACAGACGAGTTCAAGCTTTCGGAACATGACATTTTGTGGGGCTTCAAATTTCCGTCGATCACTACGATCCGCACACGGCTGAGCCAGGAATCCCCTGCGACGAAAGAAGTGGGACGCAACGGAAAACGTCACGCGCAGAACAAGTTTGGCGCAGGAACAACGGACGTTCGCGCTCTGAAATACGGCGAGACCTGTCCAACTGATCAATACCTCTTGTCAATCTTCACCGACGCGAAGGGCAACGTTAGGGTCAAAAGGATCGATCGTACGAAAGCGCAGGACCCACTTGAGGAAGGGGAAATTAGACGGCTCTGGTTGTTCTTCATGCTAGATTTGGCCACGAGAATGCCTCTGGCTTGGCTCCTTGCTGAATCGGCTGATGGGGACCATCAGGAAAAACTTCTCCGCATGGCATTGCGGGATAAATTCCGCGAAAAGGTCCGTTATGGTTGTAACCGGGAGCCAGCACCGCCGGTAAGCTTGGCGCTGGTAAAGTCTGACAACGGCACGGCCACGCGTAACGCGAATATTTACGCGAGCCAGCTCGGGCTTGGCACTGCGGTCATGACCGGCCGGGCATACAATTCCACTGACAATGCCTATGTGGAACGGATGTTTGGGACGCTACAGTGGAAGGTCCTGAACTTCTTGCCCGGCTATACCGGTAGTAGGCCGGGCGAATTGAACGGTTATGACGGCAAAAAGAATGCGGAGATCACGCCTGACGCCCTGATGGGGATCATCACCCGGTATTTTATCAATGAGTATCCTTACACACCGCACAATGGGACCGGCATGTTCGGTGCAACCCCTTGGCAGAAGTTCGAAGAGGTTTCCGCTCGGACCAACGGTATCGAACCGCCCGATCCAGAACAGTTGCGTTTACATCTGGGCGTGGAAGGACAAGCATCTACAACATCCGAAGGTATCAAGATCTTTTGCATCCCTTACAACTCCTCGGCCCTGCAATCGTTCGCGGGGGGCGCAAGCAAGAAATGTACGGTATTGCTAAATCCGGATGACCTTCGTCATGTCACCGTCCTGCCTCAGGGAGAGAAAGAAAAGATTATCGCTAATTTGTCGATGACAATCTTCGCAGATTTGACATTGGACGAAGTTATGGCTGTGAAGCGCTCCGCGATTGAGGCGAACCCAGAATTGCGCTCTCTGCTTAGAGAGCATCTTGCTGAAGCGCGTCAGCGCAGGGTCCGTGAGTCTGGGTTTTTCCCAGATTCCAATTTGCCGTCCTCTTACGCCACAATCGACAAGATCCGCCAAGATGCAGCCGAAATGGCCCATGTGGAACTGGCGCCCTTGTCCCGGTCGATGGAGACATCAGGACCAGGAAACATCATGGAACGCTCTGGTCATTCGGGTCCGTGCCACGCTGTGCCAGCCCCGGCAGAGGAACCGACGGATCCACCGCCTGAAACTTCTTCCACGGAGGCAGAAGCGCCGCCGGTGTCCAAGGACTTCGAGGAGTTGGAGGCCAACACTAAGCCCATGTTCAGTCCCATCACGGAGAGTAAGGTATGAGCAAGTTCATCGTCGAGGCGTATCGGGATGCTGCCGCCAATACGGCCAGCAAGGTATATCCCTTGGTACGTGCTGCAAAACTGAAGGCTGACTTCGCCCGGGTCTTCAGCGCTCATTTGGGGCATTTGATCGGTGGGGGCGCTTCGAAACTGAAGGGCTTCTCGTGACCGGACCTTCCGGCACTGGTAAGACCACTGAAATCGGTGCGCTGATCTGCCAGTTCAACGCGGACAAGATCGTGCTTCCCGATGGATCGCGGGCGCGTTTTGCAGAGTGCGTTCTGAAAGGGATCGGGACCTGGAAGGATCTCGGCAAGGCGACCGCCAAGGCCATTGGCTATCCGCTGAGCACTAAGGCGAGGCTGACGCAGAGTGAAATCTGGGACATTGTCGTTCGGGAGGCCAAGCTCGCCGGTATCATCGGCATTCATTTTGACGAAGCGCAACATATCTTTCGCGAGAAGAGTGATGCAGACCGGTTCGCGGTTCTCGACTCCTTCAAGACTTTGATGAAATCACATGACTGGCCCTTGATGCTGATCTTTTCAGGTGTTCCTGACCTGAACGACTACATCGAGATGGAGCCTCAGCTCCATCGGATGCTTCACCGCATTCGTTTCAACGATATCAATATCCCGGACGACTACCGGACAATTCATGAAATCGTGGGCAGCTACGCACTTAGGGCGGAAATGAACGTTGACCCTGACCTAATGTCGCAGGACTTTTTCGACCGCTTGGTCGCAGCTTCGGCTTATCGATGGGGGCTCTTAATAGAGGTAACAGAAGGTGCGGTCGGGGAAGCGGCGGTCACCGTAGCGAACACCCTGATGCGGGATCATTTTACGGATTGGTGGGTAGGAAAAACCGAGGTCTCAAGGGTGGCAACTCCGTTCACCCACAGTGGTTACAAGACGCTGTACCGGAAAGATCATCCCTTCAAGAAGGCCCTTGCCGACTAGCTTCGTTTTGATCTGATGATTAAGGCTTCAAAGCCCGCCTCTCTGAGGCGGGCTTTGTCGTGCGATAGGACAGCCCAGCGACCATCGAAAAAATCCAAAAAAGTTTGCGCAGACTATCGGTTCCTTGCGCAGACTATGTCTTTTTGATTCGTTTTTATGGCGGCGTAATCTATTGATATATCGTTTATATATGGCATCAGGCCTTTCGGAATTTTTTCACTTTGCGCAAACATCCACTTTCGTTGGCAATGCCAACATCTGCCCCATTCACCCCGTTGTTGCTTGAAATCCCCAACCGGTCTGTCAGATTGCGCGGGATATAATCAGGAATGGCAGAGGCTTTGATGAAAACAGGAACTTTTGTGATCGGGGCGGCCTTGCTGGCTGTTGCCGGATGTACGGTGCCCGCGACCGCGCCACAGGGCGGGTCGGCACGGGTGGGCAATCTGCCAGAGTCGGTGGTGCGCCTTGCCGCGCCGAACCAAGACCTGTCCACGGCGCGTTTGCTGCCCGAAGATGGCTGCTATTGGTATCAGCACAGCGGTCCGGTTGAGACGGCGATGGTACCGCTGCGGGCGGTGGGCGGCAATCCGATCTGCACCAAACGCCAAGCCTAATGAGAGCGGGGACCGCCTGTTCGCGGTCCCCGTCCTGCGTCGCGGCTTAGCTGCGCGCGACGACGCTTTCTTCTGCCGAATAGAGATAGGCCGTCGAGCCGGTCCGCACATTCGGGTAGAGTTGGTTAATATGCGCCATAATCATCCGCACACAGCCAGAGCTGGCCCGCCCACCAATGCTGCGCGGCTCGGGTGTGCCGTGGATGCGCAGATAGGTGTCACGGTTGCCTTCGAATAGATAAAGCGCCCGCGAACCGAGGGGGTTCTCAGGGCCGGGGGGCACGCCGTCTTCGAGGCCCGCGTAAAGCTCGGGATCGCGCTTGATCATGTTTTGAGTGGGGGTCCAATGCGGCCATTCCACCTTGCGCTTGATCGTATAGGTGCCCGGCTCATAAAGGTTGCCGCGCGCAATCGCCACGCCATAGCGCATCGCGGTGCCGCCTTCTTCGATATGGTAGACATAGCGCGCCACGGCATCAACGTGGACATCACCGACGCGCAGAT
The DNA here is from genome assembly GCF_001634775.1 of Sulfitobacter sp. HI0027. Lineage (NCBI taxonomy): Bacteria > Pseudomonadati > Pseudomonadota > Alphaproteobacteria > Rhodobacterales > Roseobacteraceae > Sulfitobacter > Sulfitobacter sp. HI0027. The sequence goes on along the minus strand of NZ_LWER01000035.1, from coordinate 30,698 downwards.
TGTCGTTCGCTACAACCCGCTGAGGCAGGAAACGCGGGTGGACGCCCCAAGGGTTGCTGGTCGCCGGGTCAAACCCTGTCGGGGTGATCCGCGCGTCCCATGCGGCTTTCTCCGCTTCGCTGGGGCGGGTGCGTGCCATCAAAGGAGTGGCAATCGCGCCGGAAAAAAGCGCTGTGGTGGTCTGGATGAAATGACGTCTTGTCAGCATGTGGTCGCTCCGTGGTTGACCTCTCTGCGCAGGGCAGGGTCGTATGCGTGTATGAAAGACTAACGGCCTTTCCCCGCCGGAGGTTCAAGGAAGAAGGCCGTTGTTAAAGAGAATGTGATCTAAAACACACGGTTTTCACGAAAACAGGGGCGCGCAGGGGGGCGCGCGCCCCGAAGGCACTGGGGGTGAGGGTGGGGTTGGCGGTGCCCGCTCAGCCACGGCCCCGGTAGGGCGGCACGCCCTGATCGGGGATCCAGACGCCTTCGGGCAGGGGGCCGGTCTGCCAGAACACATCGATGGGAATGCCGCCGCGCGGATACCAATAGCCGCCGATCCGCAGCCATTGCGGATCAAGGAAATCGGCCAAGCGGCGCGCGATGGAGACCGTGCAATCCTCATGGAAAGCGCCGTGATTGCGGAACGAGGTCAGGAAGAGTTTGAGCGATTTGGATTCCACCAGCCACGGGCCGGGCACATAGTCGATCACCAGGTGGGCAAAGTCCGGCTGGCCGGTCATCGGACAGAGCGAGGTGAACTCGGGCGCGGTGAAACGGACGTTATAGGCCACATCGGCCTGCGGGTTCGGCACCCGCTCCAACTCGGCCTCTTCGGGGCTGGCGGGAATGCGGGTCTCACCGCCGAGTTGTTTGAGATTGCTGTAGATGTCTTCGGACATAGGTGTCTCCATCGGTCAGACGCCGCGCTTGTTGCCCCAGATCAGGACATGAAGCTGCGGCAGGATGCGGGGGGCGAACCAGTGATCGGTCATGGCAAGGTCGGTCAGCCAACCCAGACGGTCGGCCAGCGCCTGCGGGTCAACGGGCGTGGCGGGGTCGACCTCGGGATTGCCGGGCTGGAGGTAGAGCGGGATATCGGGATGATGCGCATGCACTTCGCGGGCCCAGTGGTAGTCGATCTCATCGAAGATCACGATCTTCATCACCTGTTGGCGCGCCTGAGCGCCGAAGGCCCGGCAGGCGTCGAAGGCATCCCAATCGACAGTCTCACCGCTTGAGGGCGGTTTGGGAGAGAGCACCAGCGTATCAAGATCGGCAAACCACGGGCGCGCGATGGAGCCTTGGGTCTCGCAGGCGAAACGGTATCCCGCGGCCTGCCCCATCCGGATCAGCGGACCGAAATCCTGAATTGCCGGGTTGCCACCGGAAAGGGAGACGGTCAGCGGTTGATCCTTGGAGAGTTTGCGGATCCGGCGCCAGATATCCTCGGTCGACATGGGGGCCCAGCTATGGCGGTATTGGCTGTCGACGGCGTGCAGACTGTCGCACCAGCTACACCGATAGTCACAGCCGCCCGCGCGAACGAATACCGTCGGCTCCCCGATCAGCGCGCCTTCGCCCTGAATGGTGGGGCCGAAAATCTCGGCTATGCGCAGGCTCATGGTCGGTATTCCGCCCATGTCTTGGGGGTCTCGCTGACCAGCACCGCGCAGGTTTCCGGCCAACGCGCTGCGCACCAATCGTGGAAGTGCTTTGCCATATTCTCGGCCGTGGAGGGGCCGTCGAGAACATCGTTCAGATGCCGGTGGTCAAAGTGATCGTCGATATAGGTCTTCAGCGGCTTCAGGTCGTGATAATCGCGCACGAAACCGTCGGCATTGAGCGTCTCGGCGGCCAGTTCGACCACGATGATATAGTTGTGCCCATGCAGCCGCGCGCATTGGTGGTCGTCGGGCAGGTGGGTCAACTGGTGGCTGGCGGAGAAGTGGAATTCCTTGCGAATACGGAACATCAGCCTTCCCCTCGTGTGGCGAGTGCCGTGGTCCAATAGTCCGGGTCGGCATAGACCGTCGGGTCGGTGACCTCGGCCAAATGAAAGGCTTCGCGCCGCTCGACACAGGTGCCGCAGCGCCCGCAATGGACCGCGCCGCCTTTGTAGCAAGACCACGTCTCGGCGAAAGGCGTGGCATGGCGCGCGCCTTGGCGGACGATCTCGGCCTTGCTTTGCTCGACGAAAGGCGTGTGCAGGCGCACATCGGCATAGCCGTCGAGTGCGGCCTGCTGCATTGCGTCGAAGGCGCGGGTGAAACCGGGGCGGCAGTCGGGATAGATGAAGTGGTCGCCACCATGCACGGCGGTCGCCACGGCCTCATCGCCCTGTGCTGCTGCGATGCCAAAGCCGATCGACAGCATGATCGCATTGCGGTTTGGCACGACGGTGATCTTCATCGTGTCTTCGGCGTAATGCCCATCGGGCACGTCGATATCATCGGTCAGTGCGGAGCCTGACAGCGCAGCACCAATCCCGCGCATGTCAATCAGGTGGAACGGCACGCCCAGCCGCTTGGCGGCGGCTTCGGCGAAGTCGACCTCCTTGCGGTGGCGTTGACCATAGTCAAAAGAGACAAGCCGGGTGAGGTGATGCTCAGCGGCGATGATATGCGCAAGCGACACGGAATCGAGTCCGCCTGAGCAGATGACAAGTGTTTTCATTCTGGGGCCCTTGTTTTGATGTCCGGGTAGGCTGCGACCGGATGGCGGGGCTTATTTCAGAATTTTCACAGATTGCAAGCCTTCCGGGCAGCGGCGCCGGGTCGCAGGCATAGGGCAGGAGGGGCGCGGTCGGAGCCCGTTAAAATAAGGGATTTGGCCTTAACGATTAAACCTAAGTTAACTTTAGCCAAGTCCGAATCCGCGCTAAGGTGAGGATATGTTGAAAAGCAGCCAAAGCGTCACGCTTGACGCCAGCCATTATGAATTGATCGAGGCGATGACCGACGAAGTGGTCATCCTTGACGCCACCGGCGAGATTGTCGCGGTAAATATGGCGTGGAAGATCTTTTGCGAAGAGAACGGCGGGGACGCCGGGTCGCATTATGTCGGGGCCAATTACTTTGACATCTGCAAAGCGGCGGTGATGGATTCCGTGGTGCAGGCGGAAACCGTTCTGGACGGGCTGCGACAGGCATTGAGAACCGGTGCCGCCTTTGAGGGGGAATACCCCTGTGATGGGCCGGGCGTGCGGCGCTGGTTTCAGCTGAACGCCAACCGCATGACAATCCAAGGCGCGCCCTGTCTGCTTTTGCAGCACCGCAATGTCACCACGCGCCGCATGGCCCATGACGATATCGAGCGTGCCCATGTGCGTGCTGAAACCTTTGCCGCCCTCGTCGCCACCACGGGCGAAGCGATCCTGACCTATGATATGGATGGCCGTATCATCAGCTGGAACCCCGCCGCCGAGCGGCTTTATGGCTATACCGAAGAGGAGGCATTGGGCCGGTCGGTCGAGCTTTTGTATCCGCCGGATTGGCCGACACGGGTGCTTGAATATCGCGATCAGATTATGGCGGGTAAGCTGCGCCAGTTCGATGCGGTGCGGGTCGCCAAGGACGGCACCGAGCGGCATGTCACAATCGCCTGCACGCCCATCCGGACGCTGTCGGGGGATATCGTTTCGATCTCGAACATCCACCACGATGTGACCGCGACGCGCAAAGCCGAAGAGGTGCGCGATCTTGTCTCGCGGGAGGTCATCCACCGCGCCAAGAACATGCTGTCTTTGGTGACGGCGATGCAGCGACAGACGGCGAGTTCGGCGGCTTCTCTGGCGGAGTTCAACAAATCCTTCGGGGACCGTATTCAGGCGCTGGCCCGCTCAACCGATTTGCTGGTCGATGGTGGATGGTCCTCCGTGGACCTTGCACAACTGGTCCGGGCGCAATTGGACCCCTTTTTGCATCTGCAAGGCAAGGGGGTGGATGTGGCAGGCCCCACCGTCGCTTTGGGGCCGCAGGCATTGCAGCTGATCGGCATGGCGCTGCACGAACTGGCGACGAATTCTACCAAATACGGTGTGATGAGTGGCGGGGGCGGCGATATCCGGTGCCATTGGTCGCACACCGAACAGGGCGGTCTGCGCTTCCAGTGGGTCGAGACCGGCATCACATTTGATCCCTCCGCCAAAAAAGCGTCCGGCTTTGGCAGCAAGGTGCTTTCCGTATTGGCCCCCGCCATGGTCGATGGCTCGGCGGATACGGTGACCAGTGAAGACGCACTGACCTGGACCGTGACGATCCCCGCCGCGCATCTTGGCAAGGTGACCTGAAGGTCACGAAACCTTACGCCTCGGGGGATGTATGCCCGCAAGGGCCGTTCCCGGTGGCGCAAAGTAGCGCTTTTGCGGAACTCTCCTGCGCTGGAAACTTGTTCCTTCCCCAGACACGTCGTTTGGAAAAACAATAGGAGGCTAGGATGGCCGAAGGACAGGACAAGACCGCAAAGCTTTACCGCATGGTGATGGAGCAGCACCTCTGTCCCTTTGGGTTGAAGTCTAAAGACCTGCTGGAGCGGCAGGGCTATCACGTCGAAGATCACCACCTGACGACGCGCGAAGAGACCGACGCCTTCATGGCAAAAGAAGGTGTGGAAACCACGCCACAGACCTTTATCGATGGTGAGCGGATAGGCGGCTTCGACGATCTGCGTGTGCATTTCGGTCTGGACAAGCCCAAGGAAGAACAGTCGGACACCAGCTATCAGCCCGTCATCGCCATTTTCGGCGTGGCCTTCCTGATGGCACTGGGCCTTTCTTGGTACGCCTTCGACAGCATCTTCACCCTGCGGGCGTTCGAATGGTTCATCTCGATCTCGATGTGTTTCCTCGCCGTACAGAAGTTGCAGGACATCGAGAGCTTTTCGACGATGTTCCTGAACTACGACCTGCTGGCGCAGCGTTGGGTGCCCTATGGCAAGGTCTACCCCTTTGGCGAGGCGCTGGCCGGTATCCTGATGACAGCCGGTGCGCTGACATGGCTGTCGGCCCCCGTCGCGATTGTCATAGGCGCGATCGGCGCGGTGTCGGTGATCAAGGCGGTCTATGTCGACAAACGCGAGTTGAAATGCGCCTGTGTGGGCGGTTCAAGTAATGTGCCGCTTGGGTTCGTCTCGCTCACCGAGAACGTCATGATGCTGGGCATGGGGATTTGGATGTTGATCAAGGTCTACGGCTAAGCGGATCGGGGCGCGCCGAGGTTTGGGCGTAGGCTGGTGTCAGGGGGATATCTGGTCGGGCTGAGAGGATTCGAACCTCCGACCCCCTGCTCCCGAAGCAGGTGCGCTACCAGGCTGCGCTACAGCCCGACCGATGTGCAGCGCATAGCGCAGCGTGGCGTAATTGGCAATTGGTCAGTTGTAGGGATTTTGCGGTGCGGATGGGGAGATCGGGCGCAGTTGGGGGCGCTGCCCCCGCAGCCTTTGGCTGCTCCCCCGCGGGTATTTGAGAAAGAATGAAGGGGGAAGCGGCGGGGCGTGAACCCCGCCGCGGTTCTTTAGAGGCTCGCGTCGAGCGCTTTGAGGATCGCGTTGCCCATTTCCTCGGTCGTGATGGGGGTGCCGCCTTCGGGGCCCATCAGATCGGGGGTGCGGGCGCCGTCGGCCAGTGCCTGTTCGACGGCTTTTTCCAGGCGCGCGGCTTCTTCGCCTTGTTCGAAGGAATAGCGCAGCGCCATGGCGAAGCTGAGGATGCAGGCGATCGGGTTGGCTTTGCCTTGGCCTGCGATGTCGGGCGCGGAGCCGTGGACGGGCTCGTAGAGGGCTTTGGGGCGGCCATCGGCGTTGGGCGCGCCCAGGCTGGCGGAGGGCAGCATGCCGAGGCTGCCCGTGAGCATGGCGGCGCAGTCGCTGAGGATGTCGCCGAAGAGGTTATCGGTGACGATGACGTCGAATTGTTTGGGGGCCCGGACCAGTTGCATGGCGCCGTTGTCGGCGTACATATGGCTGAGTTCGACATCGGGGTATTCGGCATCGCGGACCCGTTGGGTGACTTCACGCCAGAGGATGCCGCTTTCCATGACATTGGCTTTTTCCATGGAGCAGACTTTGTTGCCGCGGCGGCGGGCGAGTTCAAAGGCGGAGCGGGCGACGCGCTCAATCTCGCTTTCGGTGTAGCGCTGCGTGTTGATGCCGACGCGCTCGTTGCCTTCCTCGAAGATGCCGCGCGGTTCGCCGAAGTAGACGCCAGAGGTCAGTTCGCGGACGATCATGATGTCGAGGCCCGCGACGATGTCTTTTTTCAGCGAGGAGAAATCGGCCAGCGCGTCAAAGCATTGTGCTGGGCGCAGGTTGGAGAAAAGGTCCATCTCTTTGCGCAGGCGCAGGAGGCCGCGTTCGGGTTTGACCGAGAAGTCGAGGTCGTCGTATTTCGGGCCGCCAACGGCGCCCAGAAGCACCGCGTCGACTTCGAGGGCGCGTGCCATCGTGTCGTCGTGCAGGGGTGTGCCGTGTTTGTCATAGGCGGCACCGCCGACCAGATCATGCTCTACGTCGAAGGCCAGATCGCGCTTTTCGCCGAACCAATCGATGATGCGCGTGACCTGCGCCATAACCTCGGGGCCGATGCCGTCGCCGGGGAGGATGAGCAAGGATGGGTTGGCCATGGGAAACTCCTGAAAATACGGTTGGAGATTGGGTAGCCTGCGGGTTCCGAAGGGTCAAGATAGCGGCGCGTCAGCGGGTGAGGTCGACCCAGACCAGCGCATGGCGGCTGGCGTCTTCCCCCTTGGGCCAGATCAGGCCAGCGTCGAGCACCTGCCAGTCGCGAGAGGGCAGGATGTAGTCGACGCGCATCGGGCCGGTTTGCGACCAGTCGACTGTAGATTGGTCGGGCAGCGGGTCTTGCAAGGTGGGGTGGGACAGCAGCCTAGCGATGGCGTCACCGCGTCCTTCACCGCGCGTGGGATCAAGGTTGGCATCGCCGAGGAGAATGAAAGCATCTTGGGGCGGGGTGCCGATCACTCCGGCAAGGTGGTGAGACCAGAAGGCTGTTTCATCGTGGTTGCGCCGGCCGTTGCGGTCTTCGGGGCCGTCGAAAACGGGCGGGGTGGCGTGGTAGGTCAGCAGGGTGATTGGGCCGTCGGGAAGCTGGACGGGCAGGGACCAGTGGCTGTTGGACGACAGACGTTGCGTGGCATGAGCTTCGGCTCCGCCGAAGGGGGTGCCGTCGATCATAGGGTAGAGCGTGTCGGGGAGGTCGCGCCAGAGGAGGGGGCTGAAGTCCTGAAGGTCTTCTGTCTGAAGGGGATGGCGTGAGAGGATCGCCATGGCGCCTTGTCCGAAGAAACGGCCGTAGCCCTGGGCGTCGCGCGGGCCACCGAGCTTGCCGTCACCGTTCAGATCTACATCGCTTTGGCGGCCTGCGTTGGGGGGTGCGGCAAAGCGGTGGGGGTAGGGCGCGCCTGCGGCGGTGAGGGCGTCGGCAAGGGCATTAAGGGCGCTGCGTTCGAGATCGTAGTCAATGCCTTGGAGGGCGATGATATCGGGATCGGCGGCGGCGATGGTCTGCACCACCGAAGCGATGCTTGGGTCATCGCCGCGCAGGATGTCGCGCAGCAGAATGCCCGGCCCTTTGCGTGACAATTCGGTGTTGAAGGTGGCGATGCGCAGCGGTTCGGCCTGTGCGAAACCGGTCAGCAGGAAAAACGCCAGCAGCAGGCGGATCAGGCGGCCTGCATATGCGCTTCGGCGTAGGCGCGGCGGCGTTTGTCGTGGATCATCTCGGCCACGCGCCCCATGGCGATGCCCCGCATGATCATACTGGCCGGAAGGAATGCCCATGCGCTTATTGTCCAGATCATGGTTTGCGGATTGCTGAGTGAGATCGGATCTAGCAGATCGGCGGTGGCTTTGACCACTGCGGGGATGATGAAGGGCAACAAGAACCCAAGCGCGATGTTGATCCGTGCATCGCGTTGCAGACGGTAAAGCACGTCGCCCCCGGCAGTTGGGTCAAAGAGCGGCAGATTCACCCAGACGTTAAAGGCGCCTTGGCGGGCGGGCCAGCCCATGACCCGCACCAGCACCACGAATGTCGCCAATGCGATGAGCGAAACGAGGTAGGCCAGCCCCGCTGCCGTGCGGATCAGATTGACCGCCTCATAGGGGGCATCGGCGGGCATTATCAGCACGACCAGCCGCACCGGAGAATAAGGGAAATCGAGCGCGTTGCCCAAGATCACGCCGAGCGAGGTCAGTGCGCCTGTCAGCAGGGTGGGGGCCGCTTGGCCCCGTGCGATCAGCGACAGAACGACGATGGTGAACAGCAGGCTGATGAAGCGCAGCCGATTGAAGGGTGGCGCATCGCGAAATTCGACGATGCTCGGTTGGCGCGAGTTGTATTCCATGAAGGTCAAAATCGACGCGATACAGGCGAGAAGCACGGTGATCTGGCTCGACTCCGCATCGGCACCCGGCAAAAGGAGCGCAGGTGTGGCTATCAATAGCGCCACCAATAGGCCACGCGTCGCCGCGCCTGTCATTCGTCCGATCACTGCTCTGCCCTTCCAAACTGGCCAGACGCGATACATTGCCGCGTGCTTGTTCCAACTTGATGGCCCCGGTTGCTGGGGCTCGCCTCATTATTGTCCAATTTTTGCCTTCTTTCCGCGCGCGCCTCAAGGCTCCGTGTGGAGAAGAGCAGGGTTCTGGGGTATTTTGAGGGAAAGGGTGGTGCGTTCTTGCATCAATTTCGTGGCAGGTTGATGGCAGGCCGCAACATCTTGTGGGCGCTGGATTTACGCCCACAAGTTGAGTTTAGAAATGGCCCTTAGACCCAAGGACGGCTCTGGTTGAGCGAATCCTCATAGGTGTCGATCGCCGTGCCCTTTTCAAGCGTCAGGCCAATGTCGTCCAGACCGTTGAGCAGGCAGTGCTTTTTGAAGGCATCGACTTCGAAGGGGAACTTCTCACCGTCCGAAGTGGTGACAGTCTGGCCTTCCAAATCAATGGTCATCCGCGCGTTTGAGCCTTTTTCGGCGTCCTTCATCAGCACATCGACCTGCTCTTGCGGAAGGACGATGGGCAGGATGCCGTTCTTGAAGCAGTTGTTGTGAAAGATGTCCGCAAAGCTGGGCGCGATGACACAGCGGATGCCGAAATCCTTGATCGCCCAAGGCGCGTGTTCGCGCGAAGAGCCGCAGCCAAAGTTGTCGCCCGCGACGAGGATCTGCGCGTCGCGGTATTGCGGTTGGTTCAGCACGAAATTGGGGATTTCGTTGCCTTCGCGGTCATAGCGCATTTCGTCGAACAGGTTCACGCCAAGGCCGGAGCGTTTGATCGTTTTGAGAAAGACCTTGGGGATGATCATGTCGGTGTCGATGTTCACCAGCGGCATGGGAGCCGCGGTGCCGGTGATTTCTGTAAACTTTTCCATCGGGTTATCCTTCGGAGATTGCGGGAACCGCGCTGCTGAGCGGCGCGTTCTAGGCAAATGGGGTATCAGGAGGGCATGGCATGACGTACCAAACCGGCACGAAAGTGGAATGGGACTGGGGCAATGGCACCGGGACCGGCAAGATCGTCAAGAAATACACGCAGAAGATCACGCTGAAGCTGCAGGGCAGCGAGGTGACCCGCAAAGCGAGCGATGACGAACCGGCCTATAAGATCGAACAGGACGACGGCAGCGAAGTGCTGAAGTCTGGCAGCGAGTTGCGCAAGGCCGACTGAGCCCTGCGCAACGCGCCCGGTATCCACGCCCCGGTCGGTCACGCCAATTCGCGCACGTCGGTCAAATGACCGGTGAGAGCAGCCGCCGCGGCCATGCCGGGCGACACAAGATGCGTGCGCCCTTTATAGCCCTGACGCCCCTCAAAGTTCCGGTTCGATGTGGCCGCGCAGCGTTCGCCGGGGGCAAGCTGGTCGGGGTTCATCGCCAGACACATCGAGCAGCCTGCAAGACGCCATTCGAAACCGGCCTCGCGGAAGATGTCCGCCAGTCCTTCTTCCTCGGCCTGCGCACGCACGAGGCCTGAGCCGGGCACGACCATGGCGCGCAGACCGTCTTTGATCTTTTTGCCTTTCAGCACGGCAGCGGCGGCGCGCAGGTCTTCGATGCGGCCATTGGTGCAGGAGCCGATGAAGACGGTGTCGATCTGGATGTCGGTCAGTTTCTGGCCCGGTGTCAGGTCCATATATTCCAGCGCGCGTTTCACCGCGTCGACCTTGCCGCCTTTGAAGTCCTCGGGCGCAGGAACGACCGAAGTGATCGGCAGCACGTCCTCGGGCGAGGTGCCCCATGTAACGACTGGTGCGATGTCTTCGCCCTTGAGCGTGACGACCTTGTCGAAGTGGGCGTCGTCGTCGGAGTAGAGCGTTTTCCACCAGTCCATCGCCGCTTCCCATTGTGCGCCTTTCGGAGCGTGGGGGCGGCCTTTGCAATACTCAAAAGTCTTTTCGTCAGGTGCGATAAGGCCCGCGCGCGCGCCGCCTTCGATCGCCATGTTGCAGACGGTCATGCGGCCTTCCATCGACAGGTCGCGGATCGCTTCGCCGCAATATTCGATGACATAGCCGGTGCCGCCCGCGGTGCCGGTGGCGCCGATGACGGAAAGGGTGATGTCCTTGGCCGTGACGCCGGGGCGCAGCTTGCCGGTGATCTCGACCTTCATGTTCTTGCCCTTGCGCTGGATCAGCGTCTGGGTGGCGAGAACGTGCTCAACCTCGGAGGTGCCGATGCCGTGGGCCAGCGCGCCGAAAGCGCCGTGGGTCGCGGTGTGGCTGTCGCCGCAGACGACGGTCATGCCGGGCAGGGTCCAGCCCTGCTCGGGGCCGACGATATGCACGATGCCTTGGCGCACGTCCGAGACGGGGTAGTAATGCACGCCGAACTCGCGCGCGTTTTTGTCGAGCGCGGAAACCTGAATGCGGCTGTCCTCGGTCATCGCCTCGGGGTCTTCGCGGCCTTCGGTGGTTGGCACGTTGTGATCCGGCACGGCGATGGTCTTGTCCGGCGCGCGCACGGTGCGGCCCGACATGCGCAGCCCCTCAAAGGCCTGCGGGCTGGTCACTTCGTGGACGAGGTGACGATCGATATAAAGCAAGCAAGTGCCGTCATCGGCTTCGTGGACGACATGGGCGTCCCAGATTTTATCGTAAAGCGTCTTGGGGGACATGATGGTCCTCTCCCGTGGTTTGGAATGGCTAAGGGTGTGGCTGAGAGGGCTGGCTTATAGTCGGGCCAGAACGCTATGCGTCGCGCCGAAAAAGCGTTCGCGCAGACGCGCACGGTCGCAAAGATCAAACACCAGTATCATGGGGCCTTGGATATAGACCCTGAGCGAGTCTCGCAAGGTGGCATCGTGGGGCGGTGTGCGGGGCTGGTCGCGCGGCGGTTCTTGCTCTGGCGAGGAGCCTGTGCAACCGTGATCTTCCTGAGTTGCAAAGGCCGTACATGATCCCTGAGTCCCACCCTTTCTCGAACTTCCTTCTATCGCTTCAGGCTTTGTTTGATGGGGTTCTCGGCTTTGGTGAAAGCGTCCTGAGCCCCGGTTGGCGGCAGAACCAGATTTTGATCTTGCTGGCCTTGGTTGCGCTGGCGTGGATCCTGCATCGGGTCACCGGCGTGATGCTGCAAAACTGGGTCCGCTCGCGCGAAGGGTGGTCCAAGTGGCAGTTGCGGGTGGTGGTGCAGGTCAAGCGACGGCTGGGGCTGATCTGGTTCGCCCTGCTGGCGGGGCTTTTGTATCAGGTGATGCAGAACGTCACTTGGCCGTCGCGGTCTTATCTTATCGGCTTGGCGGCGACCTTGGCGGCAATCTATGTCGGCATCGCCTTTGCCGCGCGTCTGGTGCGCAACCGACCCCTGCGGCGCATGGTGACATGGGGGCTTTGGATCTACGCCACGCTCTACATGCTTAATGTCGCCGATGATGTGGCGGTGTTTCTGGATGGCGTGGCGCTGACCATCGGTGAATTCCGGCTTTCGGTGCTGACCGTTCTCACCGCGCTGGTCGTAGTGGGCGCGTTGTTGACCATGGCGCGGCTGGTGAGCACCACCACCGCCGCGACGATCCGCAAGAACGAAGACATCAGCCCTTCCATGCAGGTGCTGGCCGTGAAGGGGGTGCAGATCCTACTCTATGGTCTGGCGTTCTTCATCGGGGTGCGAGCCGTGGGGATTGATCTGACGGGGCTGGCGGTGCTCTCGGGTGCGATCGGTGTGGGCCTTGGTTTCGGTCTGCAAAAGGTCGTGTCGAACCTCGTCTCGGGCGTGATCATCCTGCTGGATAAGTCGATCAAGCCCGGCGATGTGATCAGCCTGGGTGAGACCTTCGGCTGGATCCAAACGCTCGGCGCGCGCTATGCCTCTGTGGTCACGCGGGACGGCAAAGAATACCTGATCCCGAACGAAGACCTGATCACCGGACAAGTGGTGAACTGGTCGCATTCCAATGACTTTGTGCGCCTCGATATCTATTTTGGCACGGCCTATTCCGACGATCCGCATGTGGTGCGCAAACTGGCGGTCGATGCGGCCAAAGGCGTCGACCGGGTGCTGAGCTACAAGGCGCCGGTCTGTCACATCGTCGGCTTTGGCGATTCGTCGGTGGATTACATCCTGCGCTTCTGGATCAAGGATCCGACCGGCGGGCTGACCAACATTCGCGGCAATGTCTATCTGGCGCTTTGGGATGCGTTCAAGGAAAACGACATCTCGATCCCCTTCCCGCAGCGCGAGGTGAAGATCATCGAAGACAGTCAATTGGCGCTCTCACGGGCCGCAGCAACGCAGAATTTGCCTGACTAGGCGGGGATTTGCGCCACGGTTCACGCGGAACGCATAGGGTCCATTGAAAAATCTGGCCTATATCGCTAAATTAGGGGGGCTCGGCACCGGGGCAAGCGTTCAGCATTGGCGGTGCATGACGAAGGAGGACAATGTCCTGTCTCTTAACGTTGACGCAGCGCAGGCTGCTGACCATGGGGCCGCAATGACTGCCGCCTCGCAAATCGCAACCAGCGACGACCTGCTGGCGCTTATCCTTTCCTCGCTGAATGACGACAAGGCCGAAGATATCGTGCAGATCGATCTGCGCGGCAAGACGGCCATCGGCGACTATATGGTGATCTGCTCGGGCCGCTCCACGCGGCAGGTTTCGGCGATCTCGGAAAAGCTGGCACAGGCCGTCAAAGACGCCACCGGACGTACGTCCAAGATGGAGGGCCGCGAAACCGGCGACTGGGTCTTGATCGACACAGGCGACGTTGTTGTGCATGTCTTCCGCCCCGAAGTGCGTGAGTTCTACCAGCTCGAAAAGATGTGGCTGGGCGGCGAAGACGCGGCCGCGGTCATGCCGCACTGATCCTGCTTTTGCGGGACTAAGCCATGCGGGTACATATCTGCGCTATGGGCCGGCTTCGTGCCGGTCCCGAAAAAACTCTTGTCGATGACTATCTCACCCGGTTCGACCGGACCGGACGCGGTCTGGGCCTTGGTCCTGCGCGTGTGGTCGAGATGGAAGATAAGAAAAACGGCGGCATGGCTGCCGAGGCCGTTTTGCTGCGGCGCACCATCCCCCAAGGGGCGGTGATCTGCGTGTTGGATGAGCGCGGCAAGGTCGAAACCTCCCCCGCTTTCGCCGAACGTCTTGGCACATGGCGTGATGCCGGGCGGGGCGATTTGGCCTTTGTCATCGGCGGGGCGGATGGCATTGATCCCAGTCTCCGCGCCGAGGCGGATCACGCGCTCTCCTTTGGCAAGATGGTCTGGCCGCATATGCTGGTGCGGGTCATGCTGGCCGAACAGCTATACCGCGCCGCCGCGATCCTATCGGGCGGGCCTTATCATCGGGTCTGAGGTTTAGGGATCAGGGGGGGATCAGGGCAGCGGGATCGTCACCAATTCCGGCGACCAGCCACTCACACTGTCGCGCGCCTGAATGCTGACCTCAGTCATCCCATCCGGGATGCGCACGCCCGACAGCGAACGGGTGAAGGGCTGCTCTTTGGTGTGCGGATGCGCCAGATTGCGCGTGCCCAAAGGCTCCCCCTCGGGGTCCAGAATGCGCCAAGCATCGGCATAGTGATCCCAACCGCTGTCGTTGTGGCGGATGGTAACGTCAAATTTCCACAGATCCCCCTGTCGATCGACCGTGACATTCAAAATGTCGGGCGGATCGGCCAAGGCCGGCATGGCAAATGCCAATAGGGAGAGAATGAGGCTGCGTTTGAACATGTGGCACCAATAAAACAACAAACTGAATATAGCGCATTTCGGAAGGGTTCCAAGGTAAGCACAGCGCGGCGCCGCGCAATTCACCGTGAGGCTGCAAATTAGTGGTGCAATTGCACCAAGCGCGCGGCAGTCTGGTCAAACCGGCGGCATAGTCTTTATGCTGCGGGGCAAGAGGAGGGACCGCGATGCAGATGCCAACACCCGATTCCGGGATCATTGCGCGCAAAGCGCGAGTCGTGGCGCGGCTGCGTGCGGCGCTGCCCCGCAATGCCGTCATCGACGATGAGCATGAGACCCGCGCCTATGAATGCGACGCGCTCACAGCCTATAAATGCCCCCCTTTGGCCGTGACCCTTCCGGCCAGCACTCAAGAAGTTTCCACCGTGCTGCGGATATGTCATGAGGAGGGCGTGCCTGTCGTGCCGCGCGGATCGGGCACCTCGCTCGCCGGTGGGGCGCTGCCCACAGCCGATAGTGTTGTGCTGGGGGTGGCCCGCATGGCCGAGGTGCTTGAGGTCGACTATGACAACCGGCTCATGCGGGTGCAGACCGGGCGCACCAACCTCAGCGTGACCGGCGCGGTAGAGGAGGATGGCTTCTTCTACGCGCCAGACCCTTCCAGCCAGTTGGCCTGCGCCATCGCGGGCAATATCGCGATGAATTCAGGCGGGGCGCATTGCCTGAAATACGGGGTCACCACCAACAACCTGCTGGGCGTCACGATGGTGATGATGGATGGCGACGTGGTTGAAATCGGCGGCGGCTATATGGATGCAGGCGGGCTGGACCTTCTGGGGCTGGTCTGCGGCTCCGAAGGTCAGCTGGGCGTGGTGACAGAGGCAACGCTGCGGATTCTGCCCAAACCCGAAGGCGCGCGGCCCGTGCTGATGGGCTTTGACGATAACGCCGTGGCGGGGGCCTGTGTCAGCGACATCATCAAGGCCGGGGTGCTGCCGGTGGCGATCGAATTCATGGACCGCCCCTGTATCGAGGCGACGGAGGCTTTCGCCCATGCAGGCTACCCGATGTGCGAGGCGCTGCTGATCGTTGAGGTCGAAGGCTCCGACGCCGAGATCGATCACCAGCTTGCCCTGATCACCGAGATCGCCCGCCGCCACAACCCGGTGGAACTGCGCGAAAGCACCAGCGCCGAAGAAAGCGCGGCGATCTGGCTAGGGCGCAAATCGGCCTTCGGTGCGATGGGGCAGATCAACGACTACATGTGTCTGGATGGCACGATCCCGGTGAACGAGCTGCCGATGGTGCTGCGGCGCATTGGCGAGATGTCGGACAGCTATGGCCTTAAAGTCGGCAACGTCTTTCACGCAGGCGACGGCAATATGCACCCGCTGATTCTGTTTGATGCCAACAAACCCGGCGATCTGGAAAAATGCGAAGCCTTCGGCGCGGATATCCTGCGGCTTTGTGTCGAGGCGGGCGGCTGTCTGACCGGGGAGCATGGCGTGGGCATCGAAAAGCGCGATCTGATGCATGTGCAATATGCCCCGGCGGATCTTGAGGCGCAGTTGGCGGTGAAAGACGTGTTTGATCCGACGTGGCTGTTGAACCCGGCCAAGGTCTTTCCTTTGGATGTCACGGAAGGGCGGCGCGGCAGCGGCGCATCGGTGGCCGCGTGACGATAACGACTGAAGCAGAAGTGGTCGAGGCGATCCGATCCGCGCAGGCGCCCTTGTCCCTGCGGGGCGGCAATACGCGCGGCATGGCTGGGCCGGGGGCGGACCTGTCGCTTGCCGGATTGCGGGGCATCAGCCTCTATGAGCCGGGCGCGCTGACGCTGGTGGCGCAGGCGGGGACGCCAGTCTCCGAGATTGAGACGACATTGGCCGCCGAAGGGCAGCGGCTGGCCTTTGAACCGATGGACCACCGCGCGCTTATGGGCTGCAGTGGCACGCCGACCATCGGCGGGGTTTTTGCGGCGAACGTTAGCGGCCCGCGGCGGCTTGCCATCGGCGCGGCGCGGGATTTCCTTCTGGGCGTGCGCTTTGTCGATGGGCAGGGGAACGTTATCAAAAACGGGGGCCGGGTGATGAAGAACGTCACCGGCTATGATCTGGTCAAGTTGATGGCCGGGTCGCGCGGAACCTTGGGGGCCGTGACCGAGGTGTCGCTAAAGGTGCTGCCCACCCCGGAAACCAGCGCAACGCTCGTGCTTTCGGGGCTGGACGACGCCGCTGCCATCGCCGCCATGGCGCTGGCCATGCGCAGCCCCTTTGAAGTTGCCGGCGCGGCACATGATCAGGCGCAGGGGCTGTCATTTCTGCGGTTGGAGGGGTTTGAGACCTCGGTCTCCTACCGGACGGGGCGGCTGAAGGATTTGCTGGCCGCAACGGGGGCCGAGCTTGAGGTGCTGGACGCAGAGCCCTCCGCGACCCTCTGGCGCGATTTGCGCGATGTTGCGGCCTTTCATGGGGCGGCGGGGGATGTCTGGCGGGTGCACTGCCGCCCGACCGAGGCCCCCGCGCTGGCGGCAAAAGCCGGGGCCGAGGCACATCTTTATGACTGGGCCGGGGGGCTAATCTGGCTGCGCATGGCGCCCGGCACCGACCTGCGCGCGCGGTTGGGGCGGTATGACGGTCACGCGACCCTATTGCGGGCCGAAAGCGCGGCGCAGACTCTGCTGCCCCGGCAGGAACCCGAAGCGCCGGGCGTGGCGCGGTTGACGGCGGGGCTGAGGGCCAAGTTCGACCCGCGAGGCATCTTCAACGCCGAAGCCTTGGCGCTGACCCCATGACATTGGTGCTGGTCTTTCTCATCGTTTTTCTGATCGGCCCGTTTCTGTTCAAGGCGTTGATCGCCGTGCCGCCTTCCCTGCGGGCAGTCCGCACCTTGGGGGCGATGGTCTTGGCCGCCTTTTTATTCGCCACCGGCCTGCGCTATGGACTGCTGCGCTATTGGAGCGACAGCCCGTGGTTGCTGGGGGTCATCGCCCTCACCCTCTGGGCCGCTTGGATCGGGGTGATCGCGCTGGTGGTCCAAGCACTGCGCCGCGCCGATCCGCGCCCCGCCATGCGCCGGTGGAGCGGGGTTTTGGGGGCCGTAGGCACGACGGTTCCTTGGTTCGGCCTTGTCCTCGCCAATCTGATGCGCAGCACATAGTAACGGAGCATCCATGCAAACCACCTTTACCCCCGAGCAATTGCAGGATCCTGACACGCAGCGCAGCAACGACATTCTGCGCGCCTGTGTGCACTGCGGTTTTTGCACGGCGACTTGCCCGACCTATCAGGTCTTGGGCGATGAGTTGGACAGCCCGCGCGGACGCATCTACCTGATTAAGGACATGCTGGAGAATGACCGCGACCCGGACCCAAAGACGGTGCTGCACATCGACCGCTGCCTCTCTTGCCTTGCCTGTATGACGACCTGCCCCTCGGGCGTGCATTACATGCATCTGGTCGACCACGCGCGCAGCTACATCGAAGAGCGGTACAAGCGGCCAATGGGGGAACGAGCGCTGCGTTGGATGCTGGCGCGGATCCTGCCCTATCCGACACGCTTTCGAGTGGCGCTTTTAGGGGCCAAGATCGGGCGGCCCTTCGCGCGGCTGATGCCCGACGCCCGGCTGCGCGCCATGCTTGAAATGGCACCAAAAACGATCCCTCCGGTCAGCCGCAATGACGATCCGCAAAGCTTCCCGGCTCAGGGCAAACCGCTGTGGCGTGTGGCCCTTATGACCGGCTGCGCGCAAAAGGCCCTGAACACCGATATCAACGACGCCACAATCCGGCTGCTGACCCGTGCGGGCTGCGAGGTGGTGGTGGCCGAAGGCGCGGGCTGTTGCGGCGCGCTGACCCATCACATGGGTAGAACCGATGAAAGCCACGCCCACGCCGCCCGCAACATCCGCGCGTGGTGTACGGAGATGGACGGCAAAGGGCTGGATGCGATCGTGATCAACACCTCGGGCTGCGGCACTACGGTAAAGGATTACGGCCATATGTTCCGCAATGATCCGCTGGCCGAAGATGCCGCACGGGTCTCGGCCCTCGCAAAGGATGTGACGGAACTGCTGGCAGAGGTGGACCTGCCCTTTGTCGAACCGGCAGAGCCGGGCATGGTCGTCGCCTATCACGCGGCTTGTTCTCTGCAGCATGGGCAGCAGATCAAGACCACGCCGAAAACGCTGCTGAAACAGGCCGGCTTCACGGTGGTAGAGCCTGCCGATAGCCACCTCTGCTGTGGCTCGGCAGGGACGTATAACCTCATGCAGCCAGAGATTTCGGCCAAGCTGAAAGAGCGCAAGATCAAGACGCTAGAGGCGAAATCGCCGGATGTCATCGCGGCGGGCAATATCGGGTGTATGATGCAGATCGGGTCGGGCACCGGGGTGCCTGTGGTGCATAGTGTCGAACTGCTGGATTGGGCCTGTGGCGGGCCGAGACCGCCCGCGCTTGACCGTGACCCCGATGCGCCCGCGCAGGTGCCGCGTTTGCGTTAAGCCTGCGCCGTACTTTCGCCGCAACTCCCCTATATCCGCCAAGGTGAACATGGTTTTGAGGTGCATTTTGCGACAATTGTTGGCGGCTATTCTCGGCGTATTTACCTTCGCCACGGCGGCGCTGGCCCAAGACAGCGCGCTCAAGGCGCTCGACAACGGTGTGGACGCCGCCGCTTGGGAGGCCGTGGGCCGTCTCGACATCGGCGGCACCGGGTTTTGCACCGGCACCCTGATCGCTCCGCGTCTGGTGCTGACCGCCGCGCATTGCCTGTTTGACCGCGAAACCAAGGCCCGGATCGACCATGGCGAGGTGCAATTCCTTGCCGGTTGGCGCAATGGCCGCGCCGGTGCCTACCGCGATATCCGCCGCGCCGTGGTGCACCCCGACTACGTCTATGATGGTGAGGTCTCCTCGGGCCGGGTGCGCAACGATCTGGCGCTCTTGGAACTCTCCCGCCCCATCCGCAACACGACGATCCGCCCCTTTGGCACCGCCGCACGTCCGCGTCCCGGCGACAGCGTGGGCGTGGTCAGCTATGCCCGCGACCGGGCCGAGGCGCCGTCCTTGCAAGAGGTCTGCAAGGTGCTGGCCCAGCAGGAGGGGGTACTGGTGACCTCCTGCGCGGTCGATTTCGGCTCCAGCGGCGCGCCGATCTTTAGCATTGTTGCGGGCGAGGCGCATATCGTCTCAGTCGTTTCGGCCAAGGCCGAGGTCGAGGGCACGCAGGTATCCCTTGGCACCGCTCTGGGCGCGCCCTTGGCGTTGCTGCAAGCGGAACTGGTGGCGGGCAAAGGTGTGTTTCTGGATTCGAACCCGGCAGGCAAACGCATCCGGGTCGGAGAAGAGCGTGGCACCGGTGCGAAATT
The DNA here is from genome assembly GCF_001634775.1 of Sulfitobacter sp. HI0027. Classification (NCBI taxonomy): domain Bacteria; kingdom Pseudomonadati; phylum Pseudomonadota; class Alphaproteobacteria; order Rhodobacterales; family Roseobacteraceae; genus Sulfitobacter; species Sulfitobacter sp. HI0027. Next base: position 11,196 of record NZ_LWER01000035.1, on the reverse strand, counting down.
CATCCGGCCCTAAATCTGCGACCCCAAGTCTTGAAAGCGCGCAAAACCCTTCCCACATGAGCTTTGCCGAGGTGCCTCTATAGGGCTTCGGCGCTTGAAAAACCGGGTCTGTCCAATGGTGGAAGGCCCGATATGTCAATCGCTCACTGATGAGGATGAACACATGCGTAGCTTTGATTTCGCACCCCTTTACCGCTCCAGCGTTGGTTTTGACCAGATCGCCAATATGATGGACCGGGTTCTGACAAATGATGGGGCCACCCCCAGCTATCCCCCCTACAACATCGAAAAGCTCGACAACGATGCCTACCGCATCTCGATCGCCGTGGCTGGTTTCTCCGACAGCGACCTGAGCGTCGAAGTCCGTGAGAAGGCGCTGATCGTTTCGGCCCGCAAGGCTGATGAGGATGAGGCCAAGTCCTACCTGCACCGTGGCATCGCCACCCGCGCCTTTGAGCGCCGCTTCCATTTGGCGGACCACGTTCAGGTGATCGGCGCGGCCCATGCCAACGGCATGCTGCATATCGAGCTTGAGCGTCAGGTGCCTGAGGCCCTGAAACCACGCCAGATCGCCATCTCTTCCGAGGTGAAGTCGATCGACAAGGACGTGGTTGACGCCAAATCCGTGAACTAAGCCCGGTTCCATTCCGAGCTTTGTGAAGGCCCGCTATCCAGCGGGCCTTTTTTTGTTGGCATTGGCGCTTGAGGGGGCCCCTTCGTGGGAGAATATCTGCCGAAGGTGGGGCGCGAAAACGGCGGCTTTCTGCTGCGCAGCAGGGCGGGGGAAACCATGCGAAAGCTGTCGGGTTGAGTGGGGGACCGGGCAGGCGTGCTCGGGCAACAGCGTGCAGAGTACCGCACGCGCAATGAAAGGAAGAACCATGACTAACTATGCAAATTCCCTACGCAAGCTGACCCTGACCACGGCTGTCACGGCGCTTATGGCCGCCCCGATTGCTGCACAGGCTCAGACCGCCGATGTCGGCGTTGGCGCTGATGTGAATGCCGAAGCAAACGCCGGTGTAGGCGCCGATATGGCCGACACTGCGACCGGTGCTGATATCGCGGCGGGCGCCGATAGCGCCATTTCCGCCGACACCGATCTGAACGTCGAAGACCGGGTCGCTGAGACCATGCCGAGCGAGAGCGACACGGATGTCGATATCGCGCTCGATGGCAGCACCGTGGCCGTCGCGTCGGATGACACAGTCATCGGCACGATTTCCAATGCGGAACCACAGGCCGATGGCTCTGTGCGCTATTCCATCGATCTGGCCAATGATTTCGCTGCTGATAGCGACCGCGCAGTCGTGCAGATCGACCAAGATGTTGACGCCGAAGGCCAACTTGTCATCGGCATGACAGGCGAAGAATTCGCCGCAGCCCTGACCCAGCAAGTGAATGCGGGCAGCGCGGCGCAGACCCGGACCAACTAAGACGGGTCACTCCCAGGGCGTTTCTCTCCCCCGCCCGGAGGCCGGCAGCACGAAAGTGCTGTCGGCTTTTTTATGTGCCGGGGGTCGGGGCCGTTACCTCACACCCGACTTGCACCGTGAAGAAAGGGCCGCGCGGGGCGATCCCGGCGGCCCTAAATCGTTTCAGCTGGTCTTTAAGTTTTAGACCGACAGGCAGACGTATTTCATCTCAAGGTAGTCTTCGATCCCGTGGTGGCTGCCTTCGCGGCCAAGGCCGGATTGCTTGACCCCACCAAAGGGCGCAAGCTCGGTCGAGATGATGCCGGTGTTCACGCCGACGATGCCGTATTCCAGCGCCTCGGCCACCTTGTACACACGGCTCAGGTCTTTGGCATAGAAGTAAGAGGCAAGGCCAAAGATCGTGTCGTTCGCCATGGCGATCACGTCGTCCACATCGTCGAACTTGAACAGCGGTGCGAGGGGGCCGAATGTCTCTTCCTTGGCGACCTTCATGTCCTGCGTCACGCCGGTCACGATGGTCGGGCCGAAGAAGTTGCCGCCCATGTCGTCCTTAGCATTGCCCAAAATGATCTCGGCCCCGTTGTCGACCGCATCCTTGATGTGCTCGCGCACCTTGTCGGAGGCTTCGGGGTTGATAAGCGGGCCAAGGTCGGTGCCCTCTTCAAGGCCATCGCCGACCTTCATCTTGCTCACACGGTCCTTCAGCTTGGCCGCGAAGGCGTCATAGACCCCGGCCTGCACGTAAATCCGGTTGGCGCAGACACAGGTCTGACCGTTGTTGCGGAACTTGCACATGATCGCGCCTTCGACGGCCGCATCGAGATCGGCGTCATCAAAGACGATGAAGGGTGCGTTGCCGCCCAGCTCCATCGAACATTTCATCACCTGATCGGCGGCCTGTTTCAGCAGGATGCGCCCAACCTCGGTGGAGCCGGTGAAGGTAAGCTTGCGCACGGCGGGGTTCTCGCAGAACTCCTTGCCCACAGCCGACGACGATGAGGACGGCAGCACGTTGAACACGCCTGCGGGAATGCCCGCACGTTCCGCCAGCACGCCCATGACGATGGCCGAGAGCGGTGTCTCAGCCGCCGGACGTGCCACGAAGGAACAGCCCGCCGCCAACGCGGGGGCCGCCTTGCGGGTGATCATCGCATTGGGGAAGTTCCACGGCGTGATTGAAGCGGCAACGCCGATGGGCTGCTTCATCACCATGATGCGCTTGTCGCGCTGGTGGCCGGGGATCATCTCGCCGTAGACGCGCTTGGCTTCTTCGCCGAAGAACTCGATGAAAGACGCGCCATAGGCGATCTCGCCCTTGGCTTCGGCCAGCGGTTTGCCCTGTTCGGCGGTGAGGATGGTGCCCAGATCGTCTTGGTTCTCCATCATCAGGTCGAACCATTTGCGCATCACTGCGGCGCGTTCCTTGCCGGTCCAGCTGGTCCAGTCTTTTTGCGCCTTTTCGGCTTGGGCAATCGCGCCCGCGACCTGTGCACGGCTGAGGTCAGCAACCTGTGCGATGACATCGCCCCGCGCGGGATTGGTCACGTCAAAGGTGCCGTCTCCACCGTCGACCCATTGGCCACCGATATAGGCGCGGGTTTCAAGCAGGCTGGGGTCTTTCAGCAGTGATTTCAGATCCGTCTTAGCATCAGTCATGTCATCTCTCCGCTATTCTCTATAGCCTCCAAAGCAACAACGAGTATGATTGTCCAGTTCAGTTTGATCAAATCCGGGGTGGGAGACCCAAATGATGCTAGATGACGCCTATGCAAATGCTGCCTATATCGACGGGGCCGACGGCTTTCCGCCCCGCTGGGAAAAGGAGGCGGAGGCATTCCGCGCGTCATTGGGGGCGCGGGCGCAATTGAATGTGCGCTACGGCCCTTCGGACCGTCAGAAGTTCGATTTCTTCCAGCCCGAGGGCGTCTCGCGCGGCACGGCGGTCTTTGTGCATGGCGGCTATTGGAAGGCGTTCGACAAAAGCTATTGGTCGCATCTGGCCGCCGGTCCGCTGGCGCGGGGCTATGCCGTGGCGATACCGTCTTATGACCTTTGCCCCGATGTGCGTATCTCTGAGATCTCCACGCAGATCGCCGCTGCGCTGACCGAAGTGGCGAACCGCACACAGGGCACCATCGTTCTGTCGGGCCATTCGGCGGGCGGGCATTTGGTGGCGCGCATGACCGACCCCCTGCTGCTCGGGGCCGAGGTGCGCGACCGGATCACGCGGATCGTGCCAATCTCGCCCGTGGCTGACCTTGCCCCGCTGCTACAGACCCAGATGAACGACACCCTGCGGCTGGACGAGGCCGAGGCCGAGGCCGAAAGCCCGATGAACATGACCCCGCCGCACGGCGTTGATGTCACCGTCTGGGTGGGCGCTCAGGAGCGGCCCGCCTTCCTTGAGCAGGCCGAGAATTTCGCCCGCAGTTGGGGTGCGAAACAGGTCGTGGCCGAGGGCAAGCACCATTTTGACGTGATCGACCCGCTGGCCGAGCCGGACAGCGACCTGACCAAAGCGCTATTGGGCAGCTAGGCCCCACATTTTACGGCAGATGCCCTGCGTTAATGCACGTAAGGCATTTGCCGCAGTGCCGCAGAAACACTATGTCAGAGGGGCAAAGGCCCCTGTTCGGCCAAGCGACGCAATTGAAAGGGCCGAAGATGAGAATCGTTAAATGGGTGTTCTGGGTGACCGTCTGGGTGCTGGTGGCGGCGTTCTTCCATTATACCCTGCCGCAGACCGATATCGTCCGCGTCACGGACACCTATGAAAAGCGGATCGACTTCGGCAACAGTTCGATCTTTTGGGCCGGCTCTGCGACGGATAGTGCCGGGCAAGCGGTCAACCGCGATGTCTTTTTCATCCAGACCCGCCGCGCCAAGGGCGATGTCATGGTTTACCGCAACGAAGACACCGGCTGGGGCTGGCCGCCCTATTTCAAATTCGACACTGCCAACCTTCAGGCCGAGGCGGCGGATGCCCGCAGCACCACCGGCGCGCCGCAGTATTATGCGCTGAAACACTATGGCTGGCGCAGTGAGCTTTTGTCGATCTACCCCAATGCCATTTCGCTCCGCCCTGTCGAAGGGCCGGAGGCGAGCAAGGGTATTCCTTTCGTGACCATCATCGTGCTGACCCTTGTGGCGGCCCTGTTCTATGCCATCTGGGTGCGGTGGCGGCGGTTCCGCCGCGCGCGGTTGGACCCAAGGATCGAGGCAATCGAGGATGACTTCGCCGCGCGCCGAGGGCGCTTTGCCCGGTGGCGTGCCGAACGACGCGCGCGGAAGTAACCTCACCAAGAACTGTAAACGCTGAGCGGGGCAGGTAGCGTCCCGCATTCAGCTAAATTCTGGTATTCCATCCTATATGGACATCATCCTCGTCACCACAATCATTGCGTCGCTCTTTGTCGTTATCGGCTTGGCGGAACCCTTTGCCGCGCGGTTGCAACTACCATTCAGCGTGATCCTTGCGGTCGTGGGTATCCTCATCGGGGCGTCGGCGATCTTTTTCCTGCGCACCGATCTGACGGATGCGCTGAATCCAATGGCGGCGGCCATTCTGGGGCTGCCGATCCGGTCTAACGTCTTCCTCTATGTCTTCCTGCCGACGCTTTTGTTTCAGGCGACGCTGGGGATGAACCTGCGGCGCATGGTGGATGACTGGGTGCCTATTCTCGTGCTGGCCGTGGTGGCCGTGGTGGTGGCGACCGTTAGCATTGGCTACGCGCTGTTTTGGGTCAGTGCTATTCCGCTGGCGGCCTGTCTGCTGATCGGGGCGATCGTTTCGACCACGGACCCTTCGGCGGTGGTCTCGATCTTTCGCTCGATCTCGGCCCCGCGGCGGTTGGCGCGGATCATTGAGGGTGAGAGCCTGCTGAACGACGCCGCCGCCATCGCGCTGTTCGGTCTGTTCATGGGCTATGTCATGCTGGGCATTCCCGACCCGGAACTGGGCAGCGCACTTGCACAATTCCCGATGCTGATCGCGGGCGGGGCACTGGTGGGCTGGCTGGGCGCGCGGATCGCGGTGTGGGTCATGGCGCTGTTCGCGCGGCATGAACTGGCGCAGCAGTCGATCTCGGTCGCGCTGCCCTATCTGGCCTATATCGTGGCCGAACAAAGCGTCGGCGCGTCGGGAGTGATCGCCGTGGTAGCCGCGGGGTTGACGCTGAACCTCACGGCACCGGGGCGGTTGCCACCGCAGGCGCTGACCAACCTGCGCGAGCTTTGGGACGTGCTGGCCCATTGGGCCGGGGCGCTCATCTTTATCCTCGCAGCACTGCTGATCCCCCGGCTGTTAGAGGAAGTCCGGCTGGAGGATTTCTTTCTCATTGCCGTGGTCGTCGTGGCCGCCATTTTCGCCCGCGCAGTGATCCTTTTCGGGCTGCTGCCCCTGCTGACCGCGGCCAAGCTTTCGCCCCCGGTCGAGCGGCCCTACCGGGTGGCGATCCTCTGGGGGGGCTTGCGAGGGGCGGTCACTCTGGCGCTGGCGCTGGCGGTGACGGAAAGCGTGCGGGTGCCGGATGATATCCAGCGGATCGTTGGTATCTTGGCCACCGGTTTCACCCTCTTTACCCTGCTGGCCCAAGGTACGACGCTGCGCTGGATCATCGGGCGGCTGGGGCTGGATCAACTGTCGCCCATCGATCACGCCCTGTCGCGGCAGGTGATCGCCGTGGCCCTGCAGACCGTGCGCGAAGACGTGGCCCAAACGACCGAGAATTACGATCTGAACCGCGATATCGTGCGGTCCGAAGCCAAGCGCTTTGGCGAACGGCTTGAGACGGCGGTCAAGACCGCGGAGGAGGCGACCGATATCCTTGACCGGGACCGGATCGCGCTTGGTCTCATCGCGCTGGCAGGGCACGAGCGCGACACGATCCTCGCGCGGGTTCGGGAGCGAACGATCTCGGCCCGGATGGCTGATCTGGTGCTCTCGGATGCGGACCGGCTGATCGAAGGGGCGCGGACCCAAGGCCGCAGCGGGTACCAGCGGGCGGCGCGGCGCAGCGTGGCCTATGGGCGCACCTTTCGCGCGGCGGCGGTGCTGCACGGGCGTTACGGCGTTTCGGGGCCCTTGGCGCGGATGACGGCGGACCGCTTTGAAATGCTGCTGTCGCAGCGGCTGATCCTGCGCGATCTGGGCACCTTTATCGATGGGCGTATTCGCCGGATTCACGGGCGGCGGGTGGCGGAATTGCTGCACGATCTGCTGGCGCGCCGCATCGAAGGGATCGAAACCGCGCTAGAGGGGCTGCGGTTGCAGTATCCGGGCTATGCCGAGGAACTTGAGCGGCGTTTCATCCGCCGTACAGCGCTGCGGCTGGAAGAACGCGAATACACGTTGATGCGCGAAGACGGGCTGTTCGGGGCCGAGGTCTATACCGCGCTGATGCAGGAATTGGCCACGCGGCGCACGGCGGCAGAGGGGCGTCCGGGCCTTGACCTTGCCGTGCGGCGCGGCGCTTTTATCGAACAGTTTCCGCTGTTTGCGGATCTGGGTGAGGGCGCGCTCAAACGGCTCAGCCGGGTGCTCAAAACCCGCTATGTAGATATTGGCGATGTGGTTTTGCACAAGGAAAGCCCTGCACGCAGCGTGTTTTTCATCGCCTCGGGCGCGGTCGAGTTGGAAAGTGCAGGTCAGACTTGGCGATTGGGTCGGGGGGAGATGTTCGGCCAGATGGCGATCCTGACGAACCGTGTGCGCCGGGTGGATGTCCGTGCCATCGCACCGACCACGCTTTTGGTGCTGGACGAAGACCGCTTTCGCCGCCTGCTGGAACGGAGTGCGGCCCTGCGCGACGCGGTGCGGGCCAGCGCAGAAAAGCGCGGGATCGATCCGGTGGATTTACTCTCGGGGGGAGGGGCTGGATAGGCTGCTTGGCAATCGCGGATGGGGTGTTTGGGGCCGGTGTTGCGCAGCGGTATTTGAAAAAGGATGAAGATATGGGGGGGTGCGGCCGGTAGGGGCGGCCGCACCTTGGGGTGAGGTTAATCGTCTTGGGTGATTTCGCCGGTGGAGGCGTCAATCAGCACCTCGCGTTCGCCTGTCGCGTCGGTCAGTTCGACCTCATAGACCATGCGGTCATCTTCATCGTCGAGCGAGAGTTCCTCGATCCTTGTGCCGTCTTGGCCTTCAAGTTCGGCCAGCGCTTTCATCAGCACATCGCGGGAGGTGCCAGCGGCGCGCAGTTCATCTTCTTGGAAGAGGCCGCTGAGGAAGCTGGTGAGCTGTTCTTCGGATTGCGAGATCACCTCGCCGGTGGCGGCATTGACCGTGACTTCGTAGACGGCCTCGCCGCGGACAAGGTCAATTTCATAGACCAGCGCATCGCCTTCGGTTTCGATCTCGGCTTCCAGCACGCCGCCGTCGATGCTGCTTTGTGCGGCTTTGATGGCTTGGGACATGCTGACGCGCTCGGCCTCTGGGGCGGTTTCTTGGGCGAAGAGCGCAGTGGGGGCGATCAGGAGCGATGCGGCGAGGGCGGTGAACTTATGTGGCATGGGAAACCTCATGAAATGTGTTGCGGTTTGCCGGTTCCCTATTGGGTGACGGCGTTCGTGGCTCAACGCTTGGCAAAGCGTGCTGTTCCATGGGGTAGGGGGTCTGCGTTAATCCGCGAAGAGGTTGTCGCTCTGGGCGATTGCGCGGGCCTTGTCCTCGCTCACGTTGAGAAAGCGCGCGAGGGCAGACGTGTTCGTTTCGGTGTCGGCGTATTCAGATAGGCGTGTATAGTTTTCAAACTGTGCGTCACGGATCTGGTCGACCTCATGCAGCATGTTCCCCCGGATCGTAGGCAGTAGGCGCGTGAGGTTTTCCTGCGAGGTCTGTTCCCCGGTCAGACCGATGCGCAGGGCGTGGCCGGTGAGATATGCATCTGTCAGCTTGCATTCGACTTCGAGCATGCGCACCTCTGCGCGGTCTGAGGCGAAATCGCGCAGCAGGTCGAGGTTGGATGTATCAATGCAGACAATCAGCCGCCTGCTGCCGTAGTAGTCATAGAGCATCCGCATCAAGGCCCGCCGGTGGCGGGTGCGTTTTTCCAGCGAGGTTTGAATGCCGCCGAGATCGGGCAGGGGGGTGTCTTCTTCGTTGAAGAGAAAATTCACCGCCGGAAGGTCGGTTTCCTGACGTATCCGACCGACGAGCCGTTTGGCGACATGCCATTTCTTGGCGAGGATGATCAGCAATTCACGCTCGCGGCCAAGGCTGGCTTCGGTCTCCCAAAAGCGGGGGGCGAAGCGGCGGCCGATGCGGCCCCTTGCGGTGAGGAAGTCGAATAGGTTGCGGCCTTCGTCGCTGATCTGAAATTTCACGCCTTGGGCGGCGTAGAGCAGGCCGAGGCGGCGTTTGAGGTCCAGCGCTTCAGGGCTGATTTTGCGCGCGAAGAGGTGGTTTTGACCGAGCAGCAGATCGTAGTGATCGTTGTAGAATGTGACCGGCATGCCGTAGTCGGAGAACAGCAGGAAGGTCAGGCTGCGGTTGGAAATTTCGGCCTCGGGGACCAGATGGCGCACGAGGGTTTGGAAAAACGTCTCATCCGGGATCCATGTGCTGCGGAAAAAGCGCATCACGTCGCGGCGTTTGTGGGTGAACGCCATCACCGCCTCGATGGTGCGGCGGCGCAGGCACCACCATTGGCTGCCGATTTGCACCTGAAGGTCGGCGGGGATTTTGCGGGTGAGGCCAAGGCGTTTCTGGGCCTCGAACATCGCGTAGAACCGCTTGCGCTGTGTGCGTTCGTTGAACCAGTGGCGATAGATCAGCCGCTCTTCTTTCCAGCCGGTCTTGATCCAATCGCTGTCGAAATAATCCACGCTTTCGATGAAATCCGAGTCATTCTCATCAAGAAACTGATGTGCGTATTCGGCGGATTTGATTGCCATGCAATCGCCGGACATCAGGTAGAAATGCGTGGCTCGGGGGAAGCTTTGCAGTGCGGCGGTGAGCGTATCCAGCGTGGCTTGTACCAAAGACCATTCGCCCCAGCCGCAGCGGATGCGTTTGCGCGGGAAGGTGACACTGGGGTTGTCGCCAAGGGCGGCGGTGATCTGGGCGTAATCCTCGGCACTGGCGGAAGCGTCGAAGTGGATCGCCATATAGTCGCCCACGGCGGTCAGCCGCTCGGCCTGCCGGATAACAGCCTCCGGATCCTTGTGGCACAGCAGGATATAGGCAATTTTCGCCATGCAGGATACCGAATGTCCTTGTCGCGGCCCGCTTGCATCGGCCTTTTGTCGTGGATCACTTACCTAGTTAATCGTGAAGACCGATTGAATAAACAGCATTTCTTTGCTTTTTTGCTGCAAGGCCAGATTGTTGCTCAAAACAGTCAGCGCAGCAGGAGGCGAGCGAGCATGGGTTTTCCCGGAACATGGATGACGGAGAGCGAGAGCATGGTGTACCGGGTGGTGCCCAAATGCGCCTGTTCGACCATCGGGCAGATCATGTTTTATTCCGATCATGGCGAATTCTTTGACGGAGACATCCATGATGCCAAGGCAGGCATCCACAAATGGGCCTTGGATGCATCACAGGGGCCGATCACCGATAATGTGACAGCGCGCAAGTCCTATGCCTTTACCTGCGTGCGCAATCCTTACACGCGGGTTCTATCGTCCTTCTTTGACAAGATTTGCGGCATCCAGCGCAATGGGCGGCGGTATCGCGGCAATCTGGTGCCGTTGCTGGTTCAGAAATACGGGATCGACGTGGGCGGCGATGACGGCAAGCAGGAGTTTGACCAGATCGCCAGTTTCCGGCGCTTCTTGTTGTTTGCGCGCGATACCATCCGTTGGCGGCGGCCGATGGACCCGGACATTCACTGGTCTGCGGTGTCGGGGCACGTCAGCACCTTTATCATCAACGGTGGCACCTACGATAATATCTTTTGGACGGAACAGTTTAACGACGGCATGCAGCAGGTGCTCGATGCCGTGGACACGCCGCATTGGGTTGATCTGGCGGCGATCCCCCGGTTCAACGAAAGCGAGGGCCACGGGCCCAAGCGGGCGCATCCGGTTGAGGATTACTTTGACGATCTGTCGATGCATCTGATGCGCGAGATCTACAAACGCGACTTCGATCTGTTCAAATATGACTTCGACAATCCGGGGAACAAGCTGCCCGTGGGTGAGATTGATCTTGATGAGGTGCACGCCAAACTGGGGGACTGAGCGGCAGCATCTTGCACCGGGGCAGGTCGCGCTCTACATGCTTTGGCATGTCACAGGTCAAATCCAGCTCCAAATCCGATCCGAACTACAAGGTGATCGCCGAAAACCGCCGCGCGCGGTTTGATTACGCTATCGAAGAAGACATCGAATGCGGCATCATCCTTGAAGGGTCCGAGGTGAAATCTCTGCGCGAAGGTGGGGCGAATATCGCCGAAAGTTACGCCGCCGTGGAGGATGGCGAGCTGTGGTTGGTGAATTCCTATGTGGCGCCCTACAAGCAGGCCAAGACCTTCCAGCATGAGGAACGCCGCCGCCGTAAGTTGTTGGTGAGCCGCAAGCAATTGGCGGACCTGTGGAACGCGACGCAGCGCAAGGGCATGACGCTGGTGCCGCTGGTGATGTATTTTAACCATCGCGGCATGGCGAAGATCAAGATCGGCGTGGCCAAGGGTAAGAAGCTGCATGACAAGCGCGAGACGGCGGCCAAGCGGGATTGGTCGCGGCAGAAGCAGCGGTTGTTGAAGGATCACGGCTGATACGCGCGGCAGGCCCGGAATCAAGCCGCAGGCGCCGGGCC
>NZ_LWER01000034.1:0-13440 GCF_001634775.1 Sulfitobacter sp. HI0027 | reverse complement strand
TTTCGCAACAACGACCGCAGTTCGACCCACTTCATGCGCAAGCTGATGGATGTGATGGACCCCCTACCCCAGCCGGCCCGCAAATCGATCACCTTTGACCGTGGTTTCGAATTCCGGGAGTGGAGAAAGCTCAAGTCGGGCATCGGCACTGACAGCTGGTTTTGTGACCCACAAGCACCCTGGCAAAAAGGCTCGGTCGAGAACCTCAACAAACGCGCACGGCGATATCTTCCCCGTGACACCCAGCTCGCGGCGCTCTCAAATCGCAATATGAAGGCGATTTGTGACCGCCTCAACGGCACGCCAAGAAAGTGCCTTGGTTGGCGCACACCGACGGAAGCGTTCAGGGAAGAGTTGAGGAAACTGAGATAGCGGAAACTGTCGCAACGACCCTTGAGACACCATTGGCGCGCGCTACCCTCAAGCGCGACTCTTGTTAGAAAACAGTAGTTTATCTAATGAGAGGAATCGGTATGGGAGCCGTTTACGACCAACTGAGTATCACAGAACGACGCAAGATAGAACGCTGGAGACACGCTAAGGTCCCAGTTGATGAGATGGCGCGCGTTCTGAAGCGCTGCAGATCAACGATATTTCGCGAGCTAAAGCGCAACCATTTTTCGGACGAAAGCATGCCGGGTTGCGATGGCTATTACGGTGCCGCTGCTCACCTGATGCAAGCGGAACGTCGTGCTCGAGAGCGCAAACTGATCAAACATCCTGAGCTTCGCAAGTGCGTGATCGAGCGTATCAAGAACGGCTGGACACCAGAGCAGATCAGTAACCGTATGATTCACGAACGCGCTCCTCTCAGGGTCTGTCAGGAAACCATCTATCGTTACATCTACTCCAAGGAAGGTCAGCGCGAAGACCTGTGGTGGTATCTACCGACCCACCGTGTCGCCCGCAGACCACGTCGCACCAGAAGGCGCAGAGAACCCAAATTCCACCGCGATGTCAGCATTCTGTTCCGACCCGATGATGTCGCTCATCGCCGTCAGTTCGGTCATTGGGAAGCTGATTTGATGCTGTTTAAACAAAAGCTTGGCCAGTCCAACGTTACCTCACTGGTTGAGCGCGTCAGCCGCTTCACTGTGATCCTGAAAAACCCGAACAAGCGCACCAAGCCGGTCATGGCCAAGATCATGAGCGCCATCAAAGACCTCCCCCTCGTCGCCCGTCGGTCCAACACTTTTGACCGCGGAACCGAGTTTGTCAGTTGGCCCCACCTGCAAGCCGAGATCGGAACCCAGACGTGGTTCTGCGACCCCTCCAGCCCCTGGCAGAAAGGCACAGTCGAGAACACTAACCGACGCCTTCGAAGGTGGTTGCCCCGCAAACGCGATATCCGGCAATGCACAGATCACGATATGAAGGTGATCTGTGATCGCCTCAACAATACGCCGCGCAAGTGCCTTGGATGGAAAACGCCAGCTGAGGTCTTCCGCGAAAAGATGTTGGAGGAAATGCGATGACGCCCCTACCCTGATCCCAACATGAGTCGCAGTTCAGGTATCGCTCACATTGCGATAGTATATTATCGTATATATGCTGGACTCCTCTCACGGAGGTTCCGCAGCATGCACTATCTGATCAAGAAGCTCCTCCCCTCGGTTGCAGTCGCTTTCACCGTGACTGGTCTTTCGCTACCAATGTCCGCCCGAGCGCAGACATACCCGATCGACTGCGCGATCCTCTTGTGTCTGTCTGGCGGCTGGCCCGCTTCCGTCCCTTGCGCCCGAGCTCGCGCCGAATTCATCAGGCCTATCACGCCTTGGCCAGTGGAACCGCCGCTGCAAATCTGGCGCTGTCCCATGGGCGCCTCCTATGAGGGCGATCGGCCACCAAACAACGCTGGCCGTATCTTTGAAGCCTTGTACCGGCCCGACAGCCATCGACCGCTCCAATCCTTGCCAAGAGACAAATTCGTTCCCGCCGACCAGGCCCTCCGGCTCGTTCAAGATCGGGCGGACATCGATATCAGCGGACCTGAGTTCAATTTCGTACGATCCATCCGTGTCTTTGATGTTCGTTACGCGCGGCAATACGAAGCAGGAAGCGAAGGAGACTGCGAACGCTACGCCACTGTAGTCCTCGGCACTTATGGAACCCAAGGCGATTTCTCATGGCAGCGATCTTCTATAACTGCCCTGCCTGAGGCCCATGTGGGACTTGAACGTTGGGGCCAGAATTGCCCGGGTATCTATCACCGATCTGTCTTCGTCGATTGGCGTGACTATGATGGCAACTACGACTTCGAACAGGTGAACTACTAGCGCTGGCAAAGACAGCTTTGCCATCATGCTGCGAGAATTTGAGCGTGCTGAGTTGCTCAAATACCGGCTTTTCGCTGCTTTCGGTGCGCATGTCCGGAGAGCGGACGAAGGGGCCGTTCAGAGGTCTGAATTCAACGGCCTCTTCAGATACCGACCTTTCACTGATTTCTTACGAATCTAAACAGTAAGTATGGCTCGGGTCTGCGAAGCCGCGGCCAAGCCTCCCCCATCGTTCGGCATTGTGATCGGCGACGGTTTGCTTCATATCAGCGGTTGCTGATACCTTATTCCTTCCAAGCATTGATGGCAGGCTATGAGTTCGAAGGATAACCAAGAAAAGCGGCGCCGGAGCGGACGGCCGCTCATGATTTTGCCTATTCTTCTGTTTGGGTTGCTGGGCGTAGTCTTCTACTGGGGCCTCTGGAACAACGACGACCGGTTGCCCTCGACGCTGATCGGAAGACCAATCCCGGAATTCGCGCTCCCGCCCATCGAAGGGCGGCAGGACGGCCTAGGCTCGGCGAACCTGCAAGACCAGGTTTCTCTCGTCAACGTCTGGGCGTCGTGGTGCGTCCCCTGCCGCACGGAGAACCCGCTTCTCGTCGATCTTGCCGAAGCGGGCACCGTTCCGATCTACGGTATCAACTACAAGGACGATGCCGAGGAGACGCTGGGTTTCCTCGAAGAGCTCGGCGATCCCTTCACCCGCATCGGCGCGGACCGATCAGGCCGCGTTGCGATAGACTGGGGCGTCTATGGAGTGCCGGAAACATACATAATCGACGCCGAGGGGCGCATTGCATACAAGCATGTCGGCCCCTTTGATCAGGCCTCGCTTGAGGAGGACATTCTGCCGGTCGTGCGCCGGTTGCAGGCTGAGAGCGACCCGTGAGGCGACGTGACGTCCTTGCCGGAGTCTTGGCGCTTGCGGCAAGCCCTGCCTCCGCCCGACCACCGATCCCTAATCACGGGACTCCGCGTGATCTCCTGTCGCCGCCTTTCGTGGATGGAGATGGACGGGATCTGACGCTGGCGGACTTCGAGGGACGTGTCGTGCTTCTGAACATTTGGGCGACTTGGTGCCCGCCTTGTCGCGAGGAGATGCCGACGCTCGACGCGCTGCAAGCGCGCCTCGGCGGATCGGATTTTCATGTTCTGCCGCTGTCGATCGATCGGGCCGGTCTCGAACCTGTGCGCCGCTTCTACCGAGAGACCGGCATTCGCAACCTCGATCTCTATATCGCGGAGGATACGCGCGCGATGCTGGCCTTGGCCGTGGTGGGTCTGCCGACAACGATTCTGATCGACCGCATTGGGCGCGAGCGGGGGCGCCTCGCAGGCCCGGCCGAATGGAACAGCCCCGAAGCCGTTGCGCAGATAAGCGCTCTTATTGACGAACGTAAGCAATAGGACATGGAAAAGCACGACGACCGCGCCAGCCGTTCCGCTCCGTGCGCACACGTGGTGGCGGTCTACCGATCAGTTTGGAGATGTGGATTTGATTGAACTTTCCGTTCTTGGACTAATGGCGGCATTGCTGGCCGGTGCCGTTTCCTTTCTGTCGCCCTGCGTGCTGCCGCTCGTGCCCGGCTACGTATCCTACGTTGCCGGACGTACGGTCACCGGCAGTGCAGCGCCTTCGAAGGGACGGGCCGTCTGGCTCAGCTTCTGTTTCGTCCTTGGCTTCTCCACGATATTCATCGCGCTTGGGGCCTCTGCCACCGCGCTCGGTCAGACGCTGCTGCAGTGGCGCTACGAACTCAACCTCGTCGGCGGCGCGATCGTGATCCTGTTCGGTCTGTTCATGATCGGGGCAGCGCGCCTGTCGGCCATGGAGCGCGACCTGCGTTTCCATCTCGACCTGCCGGGCGGGCAACCGGTCGCCTCCTACGTGCTCGGACTCGCCTTCGGTTTCGGCTGGACACCGTGCATCGGGCCGATCCTCGGTGCCATCCTAACCGCCAGCGCGACAAGCGCGACGATTGGCGAGGGCGTCGCATTGCTTGCCGTCTACTCGGGCGGCCTTGGGATCCCGTTTCTGGTCGTCGCGGGGTTCACCGACAGTATTGCCGGCAGGTTGCGCGGCATCGGTCGTTGGGGTCGCCGCCTGCATCAGGCTGCGGGCGGCGTCATGATCCTGATGGGCCTGGCGATGATGACCGGGCGGTTGAGCGCACTGGCCTACTGGCTGCTGGACACCTTCCCTGTCCTTGCGCGGATCGGGTGAACAGATGCGACTGTACGAGAAACATATCCTCCCTCGGCTGACGCATCTGGCGATGGGCCAGGATCAACTTCTTCCCTACCGGCGCCGCGCCATCTCCGGCCTGCATGGGCGTGTGCTGGAGATCGGAATCGGCTCGGGCCTGAACATTGCGCTCTACCCCGAGGCCGTGCGCCAGATCATCGGTATTGATCCGTCGCCCGAACTCCTCTCTCGGGCCGCGCAAACCTCCCATGGACTGATGCCCGCGGCCGAGATGATCGAGGGCGTGGCCGAAGCATTGCCGCTCGAAGATCGCAGCGTCGATTGCGTCGTCGCCACCTGGACACTCTGCAGCGTTTCGGAACCGGAGAAGGCTCTCGCCGAGATCCGGCGCGTTCTCAAGCCGGATGGCGTCTTCCGCTTCGTCGAGCATGGCCTGGCGCCCGGACCCCGTATCCGGCGCTGGCAACGCTGGCTGACGCCTGTCTGGAAACACTGCGCCGGGAACTGCCATCTTGACCGCCCGACGGCCGACTTGATCGAGACAAGCGGCTTCCGCATGGAGCGGCTCAACACCGGTTACGCGACAGGTCCGAAGCCCTTGGTTTTCATGTATGAGGGACAAGCTCGCCTCTACTGAGGAAGCTTGGAAACAGGACAATCTCGGCTTTCGATCCGTGGCGCAACTGATGGCAAGGTAGCCAATTCTCGCCTCGAACTTTCGCCGAAAATTTTGCGGTGATGAGATGTTATGAGCAGTCATCAAGATAACCGGCAGGCCAATCTGACGCGCGGCATCCGGGTCGAGATCGCCAGCCTCGTCTACAACATCATCGAGGTCGTCGTATCCGTCACCGTGGGACTTCTGACCGGCAGCGCAGCGCTGGTGAGTTGGGGCCTCGACAGTACGGTCGAGGCCACCTCGGCTGCGACTCTGATCTGGCGCTTGAAGAGTGAGGTGGACGGTGCCGACAAGCGCACGGTCCTGCACCGCAAGAAGGTCGCGCTCTACGTGGTTGCCTGTGCCTTCTGGATCGTCGTCGCGGCGATCCTCTACGAGGCGGTCTCCGCCTTCATTTCGCAGAAGGCGCCGGGCTTCAACTGGTGGGGTATCGCGATTCTGGGTGCTTCGCTCGTGGCCAACCCGTTCCTCGCCTGGGGCAAGTATCGCTACGGCAAGCGGCTCGATGCGCCCGCCCTGAAGTACGATGCCAAGGACACCATGATCTGCCAGTATCAGACGATCGTGGTGTTGGCCGGGATCGGTCTGACGCAATGGATGGGCTGGTGGTGGGCCGACCCGGTGGCGGCGCTTCTGATCGTGCCCTACGTTGCATGGGAGGCGTTCGAGGCCACGAAGGATGCGCGGTCGGTCGATCCGGACGAGGGCGAAGCTACTGCCGAGGCCTGACGTTACGCATGATGAACCGAGATTTGGGCATGGGCGGCAGTTCTCCGGTTTCCAGATCCAGATCCTGATCCGGCACTTCGTAGTCGATGGCGTTCACGAAGAAACTGCAAAACGCCTTCATCTGGCTGATCGCGATCCACTCGCCCGGACAACGGTGGTTCCTGTGGTGATCGCCACCGCCCTGCGGAATGAACTCGTAGGGAGTGACCTCCCGATCGTGAAACCGCTCGGGCCGGAACTCTTGCGGCGCGTCCCACGAACGAGCGTCGGTATTCGTGCCGTAGAGGTCGAGCAGAACCCTGTACCCTTTGGGAAAGCGATGTCCGCGCCACTCGAAATCGCTCTTCACCCGTGCCGCAACCGCGGGAAAGAACGGATACAGACGGCGGACCTCTTGCACGAAAGGTTCGAGCTGTCCCTCGTCGTCCTTCAGCTTTTGCCGCCACTCGGGATGCCGATGTAAAGCATGCGCCGCCTGAACTATGAACACGGATACCGCGACGGTCGGGCGCAGGACATTCAACAGCTCTACGGCGGCCACCCTGGGGGTCAACAACTCCCCATCGAGATCGCGCCATGTCGCGATGATATGAAGGGCACTTTCCTGCGTCGGCTGAAGCTCACCATCGCGGACCTGTTGGATTAGCCGTGCTGCCCATTTTTCCAGGCGGTGGCGCGCCAGACGCGCGCGCCAGTGTTTGGGGCCAAGGGCCCCGGCGTCCTGAAAAAGCGCTGTAAGCTGCGCCGTTCGGGTCGCCACCTCAGCTTCATTAAGCGGCACCCCGGCCCAGGCGCAGGCAGCTCTTGTGAGCATTTCGCGCACTTCGTCATAGAGGACGACCTCGTTCCTCGCCTCCCAGTCCGGCGCATAGTTGTCCAACATGTGAAGCGACGTGCCCTCAAGCGCGGCGATCCGCTCGGTCCCCATGAGTGACATGAACATCTTCTTGCGGTGCTGGTGGGCAGCGCCGTCCAATCCCTGAACGCCGCCTTCTCCCAGCAGGGACTTCTGTATGCGGCCTGGCATCGAGCCTGCGCGGATCAGCCGGTCTTCCCGATAGAAGGCTTCTGCCGTCGCCGCGCCGGTCATGCAGATCGTCTCTTGAAGGAGGATGCGGGTTTCGAACAGGTCTGTGTCGAGTGCGCGGCAGGTCTCCGAAATGAACCCATATGGGTTGCGCAGCAGGGCAAGTGTGCTGTCAAAGCCTTTCGCAGATGGTATGCCGAACATGGGTTACACCCCCGTTGTGTTTTCCTTGCGTTGACCCTGACCAGGCTTGTCCGTCGCAGAGCGGAAGCTGTCCCAGAATAGTAGGGCCGCGCCGCAGAAAATCGCCACATCCGCAAGATTGAAGGACGGCCAGTGGTATGTTCCGTAATGGAAATCCAGAAAGTCTGGGACGGCCTGATAACGCAGCCGGTCGAGGACATTGCCGAGTGCGCCGCCGATGATCAGACCGAGAGCGGCAGCCGTCAGCCTGTCCGGCGCGCGCCACAACCAGATCAGCAGCCATAACACGATCACGCCAGCAAGCGCGATGAGACCCCACCAAGGCACGATCCCGCCCAGCATACCGAAGCTGACCCCATCGTTCAGAACCCGCACGAGATTGAGAAAGGGTAGAACCTCGACGCCGCCCTCAAGCGCAGGTGTGTTCAGGGCAAGCGCCTTGGTGCCCTGATCGAGGGCGAACGCCGAGATGGCGCAAACTCCGCCTAGAACGCGGCTGTTCATGCAGTCGTCTTCAGATCGGCCCGCGCATCGCGAATGATCGCCCAGGACGAGTGCAGGAATAGCCCGGCGATACCGAAGGCAACGATAAGGTCGGGCCACGCGCTGCCCAGCCAGGCCACAAGACCGGCGGCAACGACAACCGCCGCATTGCCGATGGCGTCGTTGCGAGAGAAAAGCCAGACGGCCCGCATGTTCGCGTCGCCCTTGCGGAACGGCAGCAGCGGCAGAACGGAGATGACGTTGACGACAAGGGCAATCATGCCAAGCAGGCCCATGAGACCCGCATCCGGCGTCGTCCGTTCGAAGACCCGGACGATGGTCGTGCCGAGGACGCCGAGACCGAGGAGCCCGAGGAAGATGCCCTGGATCAAGGCCGACCGTGCCCGCCAGGCGAGGCTCCAGCCGATGGCCAGCAGGCCAAGGAAGGTGATCGCGCCGTCGCCGATGAAATCGAGCGCATCGGCCTTCACGGCCTGTGACCCGGCGATGAACCCGCCGATCATTTCAACGACACCGTAGCCCACGTTCAGGATCACGACGATCCAGAGCGCGCGTCGGTAGGCCGGGTCCTGATGGGCGGGATTCGGCGGAATGTCTCCATCGCCCTCGATCCGGTCGAAGCCGTAGCCGGTCACCGCAACGGCCTTTTCGATGTCCGGCAGGCGCCCTTCGGGTGCAGCCAGTGTCATGATGTGGGTTGCGGCCGACACTTTCACATCGCCGGGCGCTACCCCGGCCGACTGTGCCGCCCGCTCGATCTGTGCAGCATCCTTCGCGCAATCCATGCCGGAAACCCGGTATCGAAACAATGGCGCATCTGCTATCTCGTTGTCTGTGTTGGCCATGATCGCGGCTTTCCTGCTAAAGTGGATAGAAGATTCTATATATCAGCGAGAAATGATATGGCGCAAATCGTTATGGAAGACAAGACCACCACTATTGAACAGCGCGCGAAATTGCTTCGCGGCTTCGCAGATACCAGTCGTTTGACGATTCTGGACGCCTTGGCAAAAAGTCCGTTCGTCGTTCAGGAGCTCGTCGCGCACACGGGACTAACGCAGCCCAATATCTCCAATCATTTGCGATGCCTGCTGGAGTGCGGGCTTGTCGCCAGCGATCGAGATGGACGGTTTGTTCGCTACCGTATCAGCAATTCACGTATCACAACGCTATTGAGCGATGTAGATGCTCTTCTTGATGTCGTCGCAGAAGGGGTTGAGGCTTGTGACAACTATCGCGAGACGTGATTCAAGATGTCGTGGCCTTCGGCCAGGTCGTTACATCGCTCCGGTTTGGTCGTTCTTTAGATGTAGTTCTTTCGACGTGAGACACAATCGAGATGTTACCGCGAAGGTTTTTTCAACCAATGGCGAACATCGGCCCCGCACCCAGAATACCGGATAGTCCTGCGGTGACGGGCCACGACCGAATTGCTGGCGGACTGGTCTGTTCTTGTCTAAGTAAGAACACGAAAGCCCCGGTTCGACCTCAATATTTCTCTTGAACCTACAGTAGCTTTAGGAGTTAGGGCCGCAGACGAAGAACGGCATTCGAGTCAAACAGGCCATACTGCTTCAGGCTTTCCTTACTGAACGGCAGAGTGGCCTTGTTTAAGCTTAGTTTGCCTACCTAACGTTGAAGGAGTAAGAATGATGCTGACAAGACGACATTTTCTCCAGACCAGCGGTGCGCTGTTTTCTACTCCAATCGCTGGCCCGCTACTGGCAGCCACCCGGCCCACCAAGGAGGAGAAGGCCGCCTGGGACGCGCAGGTCACACCTCCCGCTTTTGATCCAACTACGTCAAACCCGTGGGGCCTGCACCCGCGCTTTTTGCCCCAGCGGGTGGACGCTAAGGACGGGCTTGTTCCGGGAGACGTCCACGTCGATGCCGTAGCGCGCTACATCTATCACATCGAAGAAGGGGGAACTGCGATGCGTTACGGTGTGGCGATCGCCCGTGGTAACCTGTACGAGCCCGGCACGTATACGATCCAGCGAAAAGTGGAATGGCCAAACTGGACGCCGACTCAAAACATGATCGCACGCGATCCCGAGCTCTATGGCCCGGTTGCCGACGGTGTTGACCCTGGCCCAGAAAACCCTCTTGGTTCGCGGGCGCTTTACCTTTTTGAAGGCAACCGAGACACCTATCTACGCATTCACGGGACGCCCGAACCAAGAAGCATCGGCGGGCGCGCGAGTTCGGGGTGTGTCCGCATGGTCATGGCACATATCAACCATCTATACCCGAACGTCAAAACTGGTTCGACGGCGTTCCTGTATTCGGCAGAAGAAAGCGTGACCCCGCGAACGTGATCTACGCCCACCCAGTTTGCACTGGTCAATATCTCACGCCGAACGCGTAGTGCAGATCGGGTTGCCACCTATTGAGCAGAGCGGCACCAGTGTCGTTTTTGCTGGACCGCTGTGCTTATGCCAGTAACACCCATCCTCGGAACGAAGCCGAGCTGTAGTGGGGTCCTGACTAGGGGCAGCTAGGTTAACGATTTGTTCGGGAAGGTTTCCAACCGCGTCTACCCGGACAGACTTGTGGCTTGAAGCTACAGTAACTGTAGTAACTACATTTCCTTGGAAGCGATTCGAGGAGATACCTGATGTCCCTTGCCGACCTTTTCCGACCTGGACCGAAGAGAAACCAGCGCTCCAAGTACTGAATTATCCAAATTGTGGCTGCTGCACGGCTCGCGCGAAAACTCGCCACTCAGCGCGCTGAAAGGAACTTGAACACCCGTCTTTCGGCTTCCACCCTAGTAACCAAAACAAGGAGTAAGATCATGCAAGTTCACGAAATCATGACCAGCAATCCAACATGTTGTAGTACCGACACTACGATTCAGGAGGCCGCAAAGCTGATGGATGAAAAGTCGGTCGGCGCGATTCCCGTGATCAATGACGCCGGTGAGCCGGTCGGCATCATTACGGACCGCGACATCTGCTGTGGTGCCGTCGCAGAGGGAAAGGCAGCCGACACGCCGGTTTCTGACGTCATGTCGGATGACCTCCTGACAGTCTCACCTGATGAGGACGTTAAAAGCTGTTGCAGCAAGATGGAAGAAAAACAGGTGCGCCGCAGCGTGGTTACAGACGAAAGCGGCAAATGCTGTGGGATCGTGGCTCAAGCGGACGTGGCACGGGAAGCCGACGGCGCGGAAACAGCCGAATTGGTGCAGGAAGTGTCGCAGCCAGAGAAGAGTTCTGGCTGCTGCTGACCCAATGGCACATGGGATCCCGAGTGACCGAACCTGTTGCGAATAAGTCCGGTCTGGCTGCACATGTTGAAAGGAAGTCAAAACGCGGCGCTTGACCGCGTTTTGATCTGCCGAACAGATAGGAAGTTGCCTGATGGCCCACGATCACGCCCATATCGACCTCGAGTCCGGCGACCGTCGAGTCTCCATCTCCATCTGGGCCAACGGTCTTCTGACCGTCGCGCAGATTGTCGGCGGCATCCTATCCGGCAGCCTCGCACTGATCGCGGATGCTCTGCACAATTTCTCGGATATGGCATCGTTGGTGATCACCTTTGCCGCTCGGAAAATCGCGCGGCGGCCTGCGGACGCGCGCATGACCTTCGGCTATGGGCGGATAGAAATTGTCGCAGCGCTCATCAACTACACGACCCTTATCCTGCTCGGCTTCTACCTGATCTACGAGGGTGGCATGCGCATGATCGACCCGCCCATCTGTGGCAGATGCAGGAGCGCAAGGCGGCTTTGGACTGCCACATCGTGCTGACAGCGGACGGCTGGCGTTAAATCGAAAATATCAAGACGGCAATCAAGGACCGGCTGAAGGACGATTTTAGCATCGGTCATTCGAGTTTGGAATTTGAGCACGAAGACCGAGCCCATGAGAACGCCGACCTTTACGGTCACGGCAGGCCGGAAGAAGACGAGAAAAACCATGTTAACCAAGACACTGGCTGATCATGACGAGATGATTGCCCTTGTCGGCGAAGGCAAGCTGAGCGAAAGCGATCTGAAACGGATGCACGTCCTGCTTCAGTAGCGTCTGCAAGAGACAAGCAAGCTAGGGCCGAGACCTCAATCTCACGAGGTTCGAAGCCGGCGCATAGTCGCGTTTGGCTCTGTGAATCTGGCCTACTAGGTCAGATAAGAAGATGGTTCCGCGGAGAGGGGTGAGCCTAGCCGGAGGCAATCAATCGGCAAGCTGGATCGTGATCTAGTCCTCCCGCTTCTAAGAACGATTAAGAGGAGGAAGACCTTAAATGGACCCAAAGTTTTCGAAATCCGGCGCTACGTGGGGATATATCCTTTCCGCCCAAGGTAGGCCGTCCGCCAAACGGCAGCGACAAGAAATTTCGCTGCATGGGGTAATTGAACAGGTTTGGTGTGACCAGTTTGAAGGGCAAACTACGCGTCCTCGAAAGCATCTCATCCAACGAGAGCAACTGCTGCTGTCGCTAAATCAAGGGGATAAGGTCGTTGTGACGGCACCAGAATGCTTGGGATTGTCAGAACGTGACGTGAACTGGTTCTTGACAGAACTCGCCATTCGCGGCGTGCTTCTGTTGGTCCATTCCGGAACCATTGTTGTTGATCCGGGTGGATCGAAAAGAGACCTAGCTGCTGTAGTTGGCCGATTTCACAGCAAACTGCGGGCATGACACTGGAACGCGGAGAAACCGCTCAACAGCAATTTCCGCCAGCTTGAGATCATTATGAGGTAAAATGATGACCGAGCATTCTGTATTCACCTGATTTAGGTCATGCCAAGCGAGGATCATCACAGCTCCGCTTTCAGCAGCATAGGATTGCAAAGCCTCCGATACCTCGTATTGGAGGCAAAGGTGGGCTCGTCCATGAGGACAACCCGCGGCCGCGTCACCAGCGACTGTGCGATCGATACGACCTCACGTTGCCCGCCTGACAGTTCCGGCAACTGCCGCTCAGCAAGAGCGGTGATGCCCAATCTGGCCAATACGTCGTTCACGGCCGTTAGCTCGGAAGTAGAAAGGCGTCAACCGCTCCCACCGCGCTTCAGCGCGAGTATGATGGATTCGTAGACCGTCAGCGCTGCATTCATCCCCGTATCCTGCGGCATGTAGCGCAAGTCCTCCGTGGCTGCATCGCTGAAGCGCACAGTCCCTGCCCCCCGCATCTGTCCTGCGATGCGCCGAAACAGCGTGGACTTACCAGCCGCATTTGCCCTCACAAGAGCCGTCACTGCCTCCTCGAATTGGCGGTGTTGTTGCCTTGCTGAGGACCTCATGCCGACCATAGCGCGCAACGAGGTTTTCAAGTTGCAGCGTCACCATGCTTTGCGCCCCTTGGTCAGAATAAGAGCGGCAAAGAAGGGAGCGCCCACCAATGCCGTGACATTGCCAATGGGCAGGACAGCGCCGAACAAGGCCTTCGAGAGCACAGATGTGGCCGAAAGGATCAGCGCGCCAGCTAGCATTGCTCCGGGCAAGAAGAAGCGTTGATCTTCCCCTAAAAGAAGCCGTGCCACATATGGACCGACAATGCCGATGATGTTGATTGTCACTGAGAACTGACCCGGTATTTTCACCGAGATTTGACCCACCCTCAGTTATGCGTCGTGGTCTATGATGCGGTCAATGTTTTGGCCTCCTTTGCAGTTTTCTTTGCTGCCTCAGAACTGACCTTGAAGCGGTAGCTGTCGTTTCCGGTTTCGAGGATGTGGCAGCGGTGGGTAAGCCGATCCAAGAGAGCGGTGGTCATCTTTGCATCCCCGAAGACCTGCGCCCATTCTGAGAAGCTAAGGTTGGTGGTGATGATCACACTGGTGCGCTCATAGAGCTTACT
>NZ_LWER01000033.1:0-3523 GCF_001634775.1 Sulfitobacter sp. HI0027 | reverse complement strand
ACATCCGAGCGGGAAAAGTCTATCTTTCCCCAATCATCGATTGCTTCGACGGACTCGTCTTAAGTTGGACCATAGGGACCAGACCGGATGCCGATCTCGTAAACTCAATGCTTGATGCAGCGGTAGAGACCATCGCTGACAGCGAAGTGCGGCCCATCGTCCACAG
Source organism: Sulfitobacter sp. HI0027 (assembly GCF_001634775.1). Lineage (NCBI taxonomy): Bacteria > Pseudomonadati > Pseudomonadota > Alphaproteobacteria > Rhodobacterales > Roseobacteraceae > Sulfitobacter > Sulfitobacter sp. HI0027. The sequence goes on along the minus strand of NZ_LWER01000033.1, from coordinate 3,357 downwards.
CGATCGCGGAGGCCACTATCGCTGGCCTGGCTGGCTGGAACGTATCGAGGCAGCAAAGCTCGTTCGTTCGATGTCACGAAAGGCGAGTTCGCAGGACAATGCAGCATGTGAAGGCTTCTTCGGACGCCTGAAGACTGAGTTCTTCTATCCTCGCGATTGGCGAGCCTTCACCGTGGCCCAGTTTATTGACGAGGTTGATGCCTACATCCGCTGGTACAACGAAACACGCATCAAGATGTCCCTTGGTGGCAGAAGCCCGATCGAATACCGTAAAAGCCTCGGCATTATCCCGTGAAAACAGTCCAAGTTTTTGTCCGCACCCCCCCTTTATGCGCACCGTCGTGACCCACGCTTCACCCCGGAAGAAACTGCAGAAAATCTTGGCCTCTTGGTCAAGAAAGGAAAAACACGGGCGATCGGATTGTCTGAAGTGTCCCCTTCAACCCTCCGGCGCGCGTTTAAGGCTTATCCTATTGCAGCGGTCCAATCCGAGTACTCACTGTCGACCCGCGCTCCCGACCTTGGCTTGGTTCAGACCTGCGCCGAACTTGGTGTTGCCATGGTGGCTTTCTCACCCGTGGGAAGATCGCTGCTCACCGACAATCCGATTCCACGCGAACGCCTCCCGGATCTGCCATTCCTTGCCAACAACCCGCGGTTTATTGAACCTAACCTCACCGAGAACCTTAGGATCAGCAGCGGGTTCTGTGCCCTAGCTGCGCAAATGAACACCTCAGCGGCAGCCCTGGCAATCGCCTGGCTTTTGACCCGGGGGGATCACGTAATACCAATCCCTGGAACGCGGAGCACCGATCACCTTCAGCAATGTGTAGCCGGCGCCGACCTGGTGCTCTCGGCGTCCGATCTCGCACAGATCGAGGCTGTTTTGCCTGTGGGCTGGGCGCATGGGGATCGTTACTCCAGTGAACAATGGAACGGGCCTGAACGATACTGCTAATTGCTCGCCTCCCGGTCTGTCCGTACGACCCAAGTGACGCCGCGCGTCGTTCCAAGAGCGCATCGCAAAGACAATCTGCGACACCAAACGTACCGTTCCCGACGCAGCGCGCCGCGCAACTGCACCCAGGTCGAGCGGCGGTGGGGCCCCGTAAACTTAATGCACCGGCTCTGTTGATATGCGAAGGGAAGGCATGACCCAATCTAGCCCTTCTTCGCTCTATCACCACCACCGTTTCCCGTCAGATGTGATCGCTCATGCGGTTTGGCTGTATTTCAAATTTCCATTCAGTTTGCGCATGGTCGAAGATTGTGAACAGCATGCAATTTTGACCCCGTAGAGGGGTGATCGGCGTCCAAAAATGACCCCCTTACACTGATGTGGATAATGCGCCCGAGGGGCATCGTCATCTTGCGGGGCCTGATCTGAAATCGTACCAACGGACATGACAAAAGCCAAACATTCCGGTGCCTTCAAAGGCTACCGTTTCCCGCCTGTGATCATTGCCTATGCGGTCTGGTCCTATTTTCGGTTTCCCTTGAGCCTGCGCGATGTTGAGGATCTGCTTGCGGCGCGCGGCATCGTCGTGAGCTATGAGACTATCCGGAAGTGGGTTGGGAAATTTGGTACAAAGTATGCTGCTTCCATCCGGCGGGATCGGCCTGCGCGGTCTGATAAATGGCGCCTTGATGAAGTGGTCATTCCTATCCGCGGGTGCAAATTCTGGCTTTGGCGCGCGATCGACAGCAATGGTGACGTTCTTGATATTCTGGTTCAATCTCGGCGCAACACGCGCGCAGCGAAACGCTTTTTCCATAAGCTATTCAAGCAATACGGGCAGCCACGGGTAGTGCCCCACCCCGTGGTGTAGGAGGCCGCGCGCGAAGCCATTGGCTTAGCGCAGCGCGCGGCCGGGCTGGCGGCCACCGCGTTTCTTCGCAGTCTGAGGTTGCTCAAAGACCGACGACAACGAAGGAGAACACGATGACCAACCCCATAATCGACCTTCCGGGGGTGATCGCCAAGAGCGATGACGCAGATTTTCTGCGCGAGCTGATCCAGGACGCCGCGCAGCGGCTTATGGACATCGAAGTGGCCGCTGTCTGCGGCGCCGCGCATGGCGAGCGCAGCCCGGACCGCGAGAACCAGCGTAACGGCTATCGGCCGCGACAGTGGGATACCCGGGCGGGGACCATCGGCCTGAACATCCCGAAGCTACGTAAAGGCAGTTACTTCCCGACCTTCCTCGAGCCGCGCAGGACCGCCGAGAAGGCGCTGATGGCGGTGATCCAGGAGGCCTATATCCAAGGCGTCTCCACCCGCGCGGTGGATGACCTGGTGCGCGCCATGGGGCTGTCCGGCACTTCGAAGAGCCAGGTGTCACGGCTATGCGAGGAGATCCACTGCCCGGCAGGGCATCGCGCAGCGATGGCCCGAGAGGGACGAGCGGGTGCAGGCGTTCCTGAACCGCCCCCTCGAGGGCGATTGGCCCTTCCTCTGGCTGGACGCTACCTACGTAAAGCTGCGCGAGGGCGGGCGGATCGTATCCATGGCGGTGATAGTGGCGGTCAACACTGACGGGCGGCGCGAGATCTTGGGAATCACCGTCCTGCCATCCGAGGCCGAGACCTTCTGGGCCGATTTCCTGCGCTCGCTGACCCGGCGCGGACTGCGCGGCATCCGGATGGTCATCAGCGATGCACATGAAGGCCTCAAGGCCGCGGCGCGCAAGGTCCTGGGTGCTGGATGGCAGCGCTGCCGAGTGCATTTCCAGCGCAACCTGCTGGCCCGGGTGAGCAAGACCAACAAACCGGTGGTCAGCGCCGTGGTGAAGACCGTCTTCGCCGAAAAGGACCGCAATCAGGCTCATCTGCGCTGGCGCGAGGTCGCCGACAACCTGCGTGACCGGTACCGCGATGTAGCCGAGCTAATGGACGAGGCCGAGCACGATGTGCTGGCCTACATGGCGTTCGACGAGAGCCTGCGCTCGAAGTTGCACAGTAAGCGTTCTCAGGAGGGCACTGTCGGGTCAGCTTGACGTCTTGAAGTTCCACGGGAGCAGATCGTCGATGCCGCTTTGTGGGTGACCATTGGCGATCGCTGTGAGGGTTGCCTTGAGATAGGCGAAGGGCTCGATGCCGTTGATCTTGCAGGTCTCGATCAGTGAGGCGATGCGGCCCCAGGCGATACCACCCTCGTCATGCCCAGCGAAGAGGGCGTTTTTCCGATTGAGGGTGATGGAGCGGATCAGGTTTTCGACGCGGTTGTTGTCGATCTCGACGCGCCCATCGGCCAAGAAGGTCTGCAGTCCGTCCCAGTGATTGTGGATGTAAGTCAGCTTTTCACCCAGCCGGGATTTGGTGGAGATCTTGCGGCGCTCAGCCTCCAGCCATTCACCG
>NZ_LWER01000032.1:0-4977 GCF_001634775.1 Sulfitobacter sp. HI0027 | reverse complement strand
GCGCTCTGGTACGATGAACCGGGCTGGAACTGCCCTTACGAAGCCCGCGCGGCCGTCGGTCGGCTTGCGCCTCTTCAGCACCTATCAGTGCGCTGGCGGGCTCTGACGCTGGTGATCTTGCATGATCTCTTTGGAGCAGATCTGGTGCCCGGCGCAGTCGTGCCGGAGGCCGCCCTCGTCCTGTTCCGGCGTGCCGCCCCATTGCCGTGGCTCACGGATGGGCGAGATCCACGGAACGGCAAAGGAAAGCGCGCAGTTGAAGCTGGAGCGGAACGAGTCCACAGGTTGAGCAAGAGGCCTGTCCACCGGTAAATGGAAATTTCCTCGACGAGAGGGGGGATTTTGGCCGAATCCACCCATGAAACTAAAACGACAACCCATGTTTTTGAGCATATCATTTTTACGTCCGATAATGTAAACTTATTGGACATAATGGAGAACGACAAGATGGGGCGCTTAGGGCGCTATTTTGTGGCCAAAAGCGCCGCAACGCGGTAGGAATTACGCATGACATTTGCCAATGCCCGACCTCTCGCAGACCTCGACATGCTAATGCGAATTCCCGACTGGGTCACCTCTAAGCATGGTGAAACCTCTGAAGATGTGGCGTTTTTGTCAGGTGCCGCATTGTCACATCTGCACGGGTATCGTATTCATGCTCACGCTTGTGATCTGGTCGCGCGGCACTATTGCGGGCGGTTTCGCCCAGATTGAGGAACTCGCGTGGATACCGGCCATTGGTGCCGCTTATCGGTTGGGACTGGACGGGTTGAGCCTGCCGTTGGTGTTGCTCACGTCGTTGCTGTTCTTTTTGTCAGCGATCTACTCGGCGCGGATCAGCGATCGTGCGCCAAGCTATGTTGTGTTGATGCTTATGCTCGAAACGGCCGCACTTGGCACGTTTATGGCGCTTGACGGACTGCTGTTTTATGTTTTTTTCGAGGTCTCGCTGGTAGGCATGTATTTCATGATCGCCGGATGGGGATATGAAGACCGACAGCGCGCCGCGCTGATGTTCTTTATCTATACGTTGCTGGGGTCGTTGCCGCTGTTGCTCGCGATTATCGGGTTGTATCTGAGCAGTGGCACCTTCGACATGCGCGTCTGGATCGACATGCCACCTCTGACAGGCATTGCGGCGATGCTTGCGCTGATTGCGATGCTGTTTACCTTCGCAGTCAAGATACCGGCCTTTCCGGTGCACACTTGGCTACCTGCCGCACATGTTCAGGCACCCACGGCGGGCAGCGTGATCCTGGCCGGTGTGATGCTGAAATTCGGCACTTACGGACTGGTACGCTTTGCTTTGCAAATGACGCCTGAGGCATTTGCGCAAGCCGGTCAGGTAATCCTAGCGGTGGGGGTGGTCAGCGCGCTGTACGGGGCCTTCGCCGCACTGGCACAGTCTGATCTGAAAAAAATGATTGCCTACACGTCGATTAACCACATGGGCTATGTCGTGATGGGTGTGGCGGTGGCCGCGCTTACCGTTGATTTGCGTATCCGCACAATTGCATTGGACGGTGCGACTTTGCAGATGGTCAGCCACGGTCTGGTGACAGGCGCGTTGTTCTTTTTGCTGGGCATGTTGCAGGACCGCGCCCACAGCCGCGATATGAGTGAATTTGGTGGTCTGCTGGGCCGTGTGCCGTGGTTGGGCTGGTCGTTCATCCTGATGGCGTTCGCTTCACTTGGTTTGCCGGGGTTGGCGCATTTCCCTGCAGAGTTTCAGGTGTTTCTGGCGACCCTGAATACCGCTCCATGGGCGATCATAGCTATCCTTGCCATCGTGGTAACCGCAGGCCTGTATCTGCGCGCCATCGCCGCCGTGTTCCTTGGCTCCGAGAACGAGAAATGGCTGGAAATGCGCGATCTAGACCGCAGGGAGAAGCTGGTGATTGTGCCTCTTTTGATTCTGACGGTGCTGGTCGGTGTGGCCCCCGGCTGGTTGATCGATATGATCCACACAACTATGGCAAGCCTGAGCTTCTGATGGGGCGCGAACTTTCTTTTCTGATCCCTGAGCTTTTGCTGGCATCTGTGGCCATGTTGATGATCGTGGCCGAGATGGCGCGCGCGGCGCGGCTGGTTCTGGTCCTCGGGCTGGCGGGGCTGACGGCGGCAACGCTGCTGACATTGCCGGTCCTGCACGCCGACACAACCGTGTTCAGCGGCACTTACCGGATCGACCTGATTTCGGGCTGGGCCAAGCTGATCCTGCTGCCTGGCACAGCGTTGGCGCTGTTGATGGCGCGCGCCGAAATCGCCGGACAGGAGCGCGAGGGCAGCGTCTATGCGCTGATCTGCCTTGTTACTCTTGGGGCGCTGACGCTGTCCGGTGGCGGCGACACAATGCTGCTTGTATTGGGTGTGGTACTGACGGGCTTAGGCTCTTTTGCGCTGGTGGCTTTCCCGCGCGATGATGCGGCGACAGAGGCCGCGATGAAATATCTTGTTTTCGGGGCTGTCACCGGATCCGTGATGATCTACGGGCTGAGCTTTTGGTTCGGGGGCGTGGGATCGACGCTGTTCTCGGACCTCGCGGCGCTGGAGGACAAGCCGCTGATCGCCATTGCGGGCCTGGTCGCAGTGATCATCGGCCTCGGCTACAAAGCTGGGCTTGTGCCGTTTCACTTCTGGGCACCTGACGCCTATGACGGGGCGCCGGTTTCCATTGCCGCCTACCTGTCGGTTATCACCAAGCTCGCGGCAATCTTTGCCTTTGCGCAGGTGCTGCGCGACATGCCCGTCGGCAGCGCTTGGCCACTGGTGATCGCAATGATCGCAGCGATCACAATGACCTATGGCTATCTGACAGCGTTGGTACAGACCAATCTGGTGCGGCTGATCGCTTATTCTTCGATCGCCCAATCTGGGTATTTCTTGCTCGGCATTGTGGCACTCGGCGCCAGCCCACTTGCGGTCCCGGGGATTATCATCATGGGTGCCGCATATGTCGCAATGAACCTGGGTGCTTTTGCCATTGTGATGATAGCTGGACGCACCCTTGTCGACATGCGCGGTTTTGGCCGCAATCGACCAATTATGGGGCTGTCGATGGTGATATTCCTTCTGTCGCTCACCGGCATCCCGCCGCTGTTTGGATTTGTCGGCAAAGTCTATCTGTTCACCTCTGCAGTTGAGGCAGGGTTCCTTTGGCTTGCGGTGATCGGCATCCTGAATTCCGTGCTGGCGCTTGGTGTTTATCTGCGCATCGTGGTGCCGATGTATCAGACCGCAAGCTCAAAAACCGGCATGGACACCCCGTCACCACACGCCCTGCTTGTTGTCGTGGCGACGGTCACTGTCCTGATTACCCTGTCTATGGGGGCATTTGCGGGGCTGTTGCCCAGTTGATCGCAAACCTTCAATGTGGTTCATGCATAACCGACATGGATCATCAAATTTTGACAGCGCAACGCAAAGCGCCGCGTCCAGCAAAAGCCGGATACGGCGCTTTGTCCGTCTTGGAAAACTTAGCGCAGGCTGAATTCGGTGGTCAGCGATACAATCAACAATCCGTCACTGATACTGGTGTCATGCCATGACGCGTCAATGCCAAAGTTATCGGAGATCGCATAGCTGCCACCGACACTCCAGTAGTCGTGTCCCCCATTGCTGATCGTGCCGTAGTTGGCTGAAGCACCAAATTTGTCATCGAATGCGTAGTCGATCGAGACGCTTGAATTAACGTAATCCGCAACGGGGTCATGCGCAAACCGAAGGCCGACATCCAGCGGATCCAGTACGGAGTACCCCAATGACAGGATGACCTCTCCGCAGCAGTCATTGCTCGGGTTGCGATAATAGTATCGGGTATATCCCAGATCGTAGTTGAACTTGCCGACTTCATTGCGATAGCCCAGATAGAGGTCCACCTCAACAGAACTGCCAACAATTGATCTGGCAGTGTTTGACGCCCAGACGCCTGCATAAAAACCTTCGTACTCGGCCTCCGCCCAAGGCTGGAACGCCGCGCCGGTAGTCTGTTCAATGCCGTTGAAAACATATCGGCTGGTGAGGGTTGCGCCTGCGGACAGACTTAATTCCTGAGCCATTGTCACGCCGGGTAAGCCCAGACCGATGACGACGGCGGAAGTCGCAAAAATAGATCGCATCATTTTTCCTTACTGGAAGATTTTCCTGCTGCACTGTAACGACGAAAATCCGCCCGCCGGAAGCAGGGCGCCCGCATTTTTGTAACACCTGATTCAATTTTGAACACCGTTACGGGTCGTTGCCCAAAATTGACGCGAAAAAAAACGGGCAACGATTATTCCACTGTAACGAAGTGGCGCTTATGGCGTCTGATATATGTACCCTTAGTGTCAGGAGGCCCAAATAGACCAGACAACAACCAAAACCGAACCATCTGAAGTTGAAACCGCCAAAGGCGGAGGATGCTGCGGTGGAAACAAGGCCAGCCAGGTTGCAGATGCCCCAGCGGCATCACAGGCATCCGTCAAAACACCTGCTGCAAAATCCGGTGGCTGCTGTTGTAGCTAGTGTTCTCCACCTGACAGGAGATTCCCATCGGCAACGTGATGTGCCATATTTGAGGCATGAGACGCCATGACATCTGCCTTTACCTTGGCCCCGCCGACCGTACTGAGCTTCAAGCCCTGATCAGCAACCGCAACACTGCGCGCAAGCTTGTCTGGCGGGCCGAGATCGTCCTGGCCACAGCGGACGGTCATGGCACGTTCGAGATTATGCGACGCGCGGGCACGTCGAAACCCACGGTCTGGCGCTGGCAGCAGCGGTATCTCGATGAGGGGTGGATTCCGGCTGAGTGCAGAATGACACCCTAAGGCATTTTGAGGACGCGGCTTCCGTATTCACGCAGATTTCCGTTTGGATCTACGTATCGATAGAGCGTAACAGGCTTGATCCCCAACTCCTTGCAGAGATCACTAACAGACGTGTCGCGATTGGCCATGGCGGCTTGCGCCATACGGACCTGCGCTTTTGTCAGCG
>NZ_LWER01000031.1:0-5944 GCF_001634775.1 Sulfitobacter sp. HI0027 | reverse complement strand
TATTATCCCCGTCGCAGCCGTCCATAAAGGTGGGCTGCGACATAGTAAGCGGCCCGCAGCGGCCCCACCCCAAAATACCCCCGATGCATCTGCCATGTGGCCCAACTGGCGCGCAGCCTGTTGGACGACAGTGACCCCGGGGTCACGTGAAGCTCAACCAAAGACTGGGAAAGGCCGACGGCCTGTGGCAAGCGATCCAATAGGGTCAGCCAAAGCGCATAATCCTGCCGAAGCTTCATATCCGGCATCGGAACAGAGCCCAACAAGGCCCGATCATACATCGCAGACGAACAGCAAATGACATTGCCGCGCAGCAGCTGCGCCCGCGTGACCGTGGCAGGGACCTCGACCACATGCGCGCCCGTACCAGAGATGCGCGTAAAGCCAGTATAGCACAGCCCTGCCCCGGTCTTGGCCATAAGGGCCAGTTGCAGAGCCAACTTATCCGCCGCCCAAGCGTCATCTGCATCGAGAAAGGCGATATAGCGCCCACGTGCCGCCGCCAAGGCACTGTTGCGCGCCGCAGCCGCCCCCGCCCCTGTTTCGTGGCGCAACAGGTGCACACGCGGGTCATCGGCGGCCAAGGCCAGAATCTGCGCGACAGTGTCATCTTCGGACCCGTCATCGACAAGGATCATTTCCCAATCGGTCATGGTTTGGGCCTGAACACTGCGGATTGCGCGCCCGACCACCTCCGCGCCATTGCGCACCGGCGTGAGGATCGAGACGGTTACCGAGAAACCTTCAGTTTCTGTCATACTGCCTGCCCTGCCCTCTGCCGCTCAGATCTGCTTTTTCATGCCACGCCTGTGTCATGTCCTGCTTGTGTCACGCCGCCAATCCAAGGGCAATCTGCCCCGCCAAGAGGATATCTTGACCTCTTCCGGTTTGACCCGATACTGCGGCCCATGACCCCTGCCGCTCCCCCCCAGATCACTGTCGCCATCGCCACCTTGGGCCCGCGGGCCAGCCAGATCTCCCTGCCCCCGCCAAGGCCGGGCCTGTGCTATCTGGTGATGATCCAGCGCGCACCTGATCCGCTTCCCCACAGTGATCGGCCAGACCTTACCTATATCGCACTCGACAGTCTTGGCCTCTCCCGAAGTCGCAATGCGGCACTGGATGCCTGTAGCACCCCCTATCTGGTCTTTGCCGATGACGACATGCAGCTAGAGACGGAGGGGCTTTGCCAACTTGCGCAGAGACTGACCGAAGCCCCGCATCTGGGTTTCGTAGCGGGGTGGCGGCACGAAAGGTTCCCGACCTCAGGGGCGCGCGCACAGCCCCACCGGCTGCGCAAATCGAACGCAGGCCGCATCTGCGCGCCTGAGCTTATGGTTCGTATGGCCTCAGTGCGCCAGGCGGGGCTGCGTTTTGATCCTGAATTTGGGGTTGGCGCCCCCTACCCTGTCGGAGAGGATTATATCTTCATCTGCGATATGCTTGATGCCGGTTTGCAGGGCGAAGGGCTGCCCATCGTAACCGGGTCTCATCCAGCGGCTTCCACCGGAGAGCAGTGGAATGATGCGCAGTTGCTGAAAGCGCGGCGGCGGGTGCTGAGCCGTTGTTTCGGTGCGACCGCCGGGCTGATCACCACCGCCTATGTCCTTCGACACCGCAAAAGATTTGCCGGATGGAAGGATGCCTGGCGTTTTTGGATCGGGTAAAATTCCGCGCAATATCTGTATTTTCCATTTAATAACAAGGTGATAGCTGTTTTTGTTTCGCGTGCGAAACATTTCGTACGACCGCCCGCCAAAAGGGTGCCCCAGCAAGCCTAGTCTCACCCCCCTTCTCGCCCTAGAGTGCCCGCATATCTCAACGGGGCTCATTCTATGAATACGCGTAAAGGCATTCTTTTGGCGGGCGGCACAGGCAGCCGCCTCCATCCCATTACCTTGTCGATTTCAAAGCAATTGCTGCCGATCTACGACAAACCGATGATCTACTATTCCCTCTCGGTTCTGATGCTGGCCGGCCTGCGCGAGATTGCCATTATCACCACGCCCCAAGATCAAGAGCAGTTCAAACGTCTGCTCGGCGACGGAAGCCAATGGGGGCTCTCCTTGACCTATGTCACTCAAAGCAGCCCCGATGGGCTCGCTCAGGCCTATACGCTTTGTGAAGCGTTTCTGGATGGGGCGCCTTCTGCGATGGTCTTGGGCGACAATATCTTCTTCGGACATGGGCTGCCTGAAAGTCTCTCACGCGCGGCGGAACGCGGGCAGGGGGGGACTGTCTTTGGCTACCGGGTCGTCGACCCTGAACGCTATGGCGTGCTGGATTTTGGTGCAGACGGGCAGGTGCGGCAGATTATCGAGAAACCCAGCCAGCCGCCTTCGCCCTATGCGGTGACCGGTCTTTACTTTCTCGACGGCACCGCACCACAGCGCGCGGCAAAGCTGACCCCTTCGGCGCGCGGAGAGCTGGAAATCACCTCGCTTTTGCAGAGCTACCTTGATGAAGAGGCGCTGCATGTCGAGTTGATCGGGCGCGGCTATGCTTGGCTTGATACAGGCACCCACGGCAGCCTGCTGGACGCCAGCAACTTTGTGCGCACCCTGTCCGAACGCCAAGGCCAGCAGGTGGGCTGCCCGGAAGAGATCGCATGGCGCAAGGGCTGGATCGATGACGCAACCCTCGCCGCGCAGGCCAAGCGTTTGGGTAAAAATGGCTATGGGGCTTATTTGGATCGCTTGCTTGCAGAAGGGCCCCTCTCTTAAGCGGCCCTGTCATAACCGGCCCTAGCTTAAGCATCGGAGTCTTAAGTACCGGTGGCTTAAGCGCCCTCGCTCGTCTCTAGCAAAGCCCGGATCTGGGCGGCGAGGGCAGGGGTTACCCCCGGCCCCGACAGGCGCAACTCGCCGGGCTTAAAGCTGACCTCAACCGATTTGCCAGCCCCAGTTTCAGAGCCTACTGCAGTCTTTTGGCTCTGTTTCGCTGCGGGCGCTTTGGGCTGTTTTCCCTGCAACGCCTTGGTCAAAAGCTCCGTCTCATCCTCTGCCGTCTTGGGCACAGCCTTGCGCAGCCGATCGCGGAGGCGGGAGCCGAAGCCTTCTTCGGTGCCCAACCGCGCCGCCAAGGCCAGCCCGAGCCGTTCTGTCACGGCATTTGGATAGACCAAAACACTGCCCAATTGATCGACCACAGGCATGAAACTTTTGATCTTGGACCTTTTGGCCCGTGAGGCCGAGGCAAACAATTCTTTCAACGCCTCGCCTTCCGAGGAAAACACCCCGGCCGCGACGGATTTCCGCACGATATGCGCGCGCTCAAAAAAGGTCAGCCCGACACGGATTTCGTTTTCTTCGACCATAGCGGTATAGGCGTCACTGGCGTCTTCGGGGTGCCGCACGAAGGCCAGTGCGTGGTTTGGGCCTTCGCCGGTGTCTGCCATCGCGCGCAGCGCCTGCACCCGGCGGAACCCCGAGATGAGCCCGTATTTGCCGCCTTCGATTTCCACCACTTCGATCGGGGTCTGCTGGCCACGGCTGCGCAAGGAGGCGGTGAGCACCTCCATTTCGGCCTCATCAAGGGCGACCCGGTCACGCGACAGGTAGTTCCCCGCGATATCCTCCAGCGCAATCTTGATCGCCATACGGCCTTCGCTGCGGGCAGCTTGCATTTCCGCTGCGACCTTTTCCAAGGCGGCCACCGCACTGGCTTGACCGGCGACATCGGCAATCGGCGCGCGGCGCGGGGTCGGGATTATGCCCGTGGGGATATCACTGATCGGCATGGCATGTCTTTCCTGTGGCACGGCAAGTCGCTCTGGATCGGGTGCGGTCAGACGTTTGCGTTTGGCCATGATAACATTCCTAGGCTAAAGACTGTTTCACCCAAGTTAGAGACTTGAGCGCAGCGATTAATATTTTCTCGCCCCCGCGTGCGGGCGGCTAGGCGGTCTGCTGCTCGGACCGTTTCCAAGCGCCGATCAGCAGTTTCTTGAAGGCGGCGTAGGTCGCATCAAAGGTCTCTCGACCCCGCGCATAGGTCTCGCGGTTGAAGTCCCTGTAATCGGCTTCATAGATGCCATTCACGCTTTCCCCGGCCTGACCAATCAGCGCCGTAAAGTCCTGCCGGTGGGGGGAGAGGGTCGTGCCGAGATAGGCCTGCATAAGAGCGGCCATTTCGGCCTGCTGGCTGCTGTCGAACCGCGTGACCACAGCGCGCACGGCGTCCCATTCAAAGTGCAGCTCATCCAAGCCCAAGGCCCGCGCGGCGACATTTTCACTCTCCTCGATGCTTGAGAAGGTGGCATGGAGCATATCAAAGAACCGCCCCGTGGAATCGAACTCCAGATAGGAGGCCCCGAGCGGCACCAGCAAGATATCCGCGGCCGCCAAGCCATTGATGGTCAGGTAGCCCAAAGCCGGAGGGGTATCGAAGAAAATCAGGTCATAGTCATTCAGCACCCCATCGGCCTCTAGCCGGTCGGTCAGCGCATCCCACAAGCGCCAGCCGCGCGCACTCATCCGCCAGACGGGGATCTGAAACTCGGCCCAGTAAAGATCAAGCTGGGCCCCGATAAGATCAATATTGGGCCAATGGGTCTTTTGGATCAGCGACTGCGCCGTCACATTCCGCGCATCCGACAGCGTCTCATCCAGAGGCTGAGGCGCGTCGCCCCGCGAAACCCGAGCGCGGTTGTCCTCTTGCAGGTGGTCGGCATAGTGCCGCGCCAGCAGCGGAAAGACGGTGGACCATTCGTCTTGCACTTTGCCGCCAAAGATCGAGGTCATCGACCCTTGGCTGTCCAGATCGATCACCAATACCCGATAGCCATCCAAGGCGGCCGACATGGCCAGATGGGCCGCCGTCGAGGTCTTGCCGACGCCGCCTTTGAAATTGGCCACGGCGACCATCTTTGCGGGCTGATCTTTGGGGCGGTAGGGGAGGTATTCTTTGGTCTTCGACCCTTCGGCCCCGAAATGTGCCCGCAGCCGCAGGACTTCATCCAGCGAGAACCATTTGGCCCCGCCTTCGGTTTCCGACCGACCTTGGGGCAGATCGGGATTGGCCTTGAGCACGCGGCGAAAATGCGGGGTTGCAACCGGGATCAGATATTTGGTGATTTCCCATGTCGAAAACAGCCGCAACTGTTTACGCCCTTCCTCAGAAAGACCGCGCGCCGTGAGGTCCGCCATGCCATTCGCACAGGCCGCCGAAATGTTGCGAAAGTCCTCCGCCCCGGTGGGGGGGCCAAGCTCTGCCAGAGCAGCATTCGGGGAGATGTTGAAATAGGGAGGTGTGGACATGGAAGCTCGATATGCTGCGTTTTCGCCAGAATACTGCAAAACAGCGCATATGGAAGTTTTTTGATAACTTGAAGGGGGTTTTCTCAGCAATATCTTGGTTTTGCTGCTGTTCTCTTTGGGCGGTTTTGAGGGGGGCCGCCAAAATCTTCTGTTATTTATTTGTTATATAATTAGTTACGGCAGAGCGACGCTTTCGTAAACCCTTACATCTAAATAACAAATCCTGAATATGCTCAAGTTGTGCGATTCTGAAACCACGCTGGGGCGATTCTGAACCCCCGTTAGCAGTGTCCCAACAGTTGGTGTAACTCCCACTGGTAGCGCGGGCTGAGCGGAGCCTTCGCATAGCGAAGCGAGGCCCGTGCGGGTCCCTTGGCGGCCATGGTTGTTCTTCGGCTAAGGTTTGGTTTGCGGACCTAACTTTGACCGAGGAGAACGACCATGACCAAGAACAGTCTATCAGATACTGCCGCGCTGCGTGCGCTTTTGTCAGAGACATCTGACAGCAACCTGCTTGCCGAGATGCTCGGTTTCGTCGCCGACCGCCTCATGGCGCTGGATGTCGACCAGCTCTGCGGTGCCAGTGCGCACGAGCGAAGCAGCGACCGCATGAACCATCGCAACGGATACCGGTCCCGAGCTTGGGAAACGCGTGCAGGAAGGGTCGACGTGAAGATCCCGAAGCT
>NZ_LWER01000030.1:0-6302 GCF_001634775.1 Sulfitobacter sp. HI0027 | reverse complement strand
GGGGGGGGGGGCGCACATTGACCGCAACGATAGCCCAAGGTCACAACCGCTGCCGAGATCAGCGTATAGACCCAAGCAGCGGTCATGTTTGATCTCCATGCATGGCTTTATGGTGCTCGCCATGCGCATCCCGCAGGATAGAGATGCCTCCCCATGCAGCAATGGCCGCTACCAGTACCCCAACAACAAGGTCCGGCCAATTGCCGCCCAGCCACCAGACAAGTCCACCCGCGATCAAAATACCGCCGTTCGAGGCAAAATCGTTAACGCTGAAAGTGTTGGCAGCCCGGATATTGACGTCCGGTTCTTTCAGGCGTCCAAGCAGCCAGATACAGGCCAGATTAACTGCAGCGGCGACCAGCGACATTGAGATCATCAGCGTTCCCAAAGGTTCGGAACCGCCGATATAGCGCCTCCAAGCGTCAATCAAAATGCCGACAGCAAAGATCAAAAGCAAACCCCCTGAGACGTTTGCGGCCCCACGCTTCCATTTGGATGAACGGGACAAGGCCAGCAAACTGATGCCATAGACCATGCTGTCAGACGTATTATCAAGTCCGTTAGCGATCAGAGAGTTGGAATCACCAATAGCACCAGTCGCAAAGAATCCCACAGCGATTGCAATATTGAGGCCAAGAACGGTCCAGAGCGTGCGGTGCTCTTTCTCATTCGATAAATCGAGTGTCTGTTCTGACATATCCTTAGAATCTTTCAGTTTTTCTCGTTTTCATATAGCAGTCGACGGCGAGGCACTATGCTCCAATTTCATCATGATTGGTTAAACATTCTGAGTGGTCACGCAGCACTTCAAGAACCTTGCATTCTGCAACGCTTTCGCCATCGCACTCAGCAACCATACGTTTCAGCTCTTTCTTGAGGGCCTGAAGACGCTTAATCCGCTGCTCGACTTGGCGAAGTTGCCGCCGCGCGATAGAGTCCGCATCTACGCAGGATTGAGATGGATTGTCGGACAGATCCAGAAGCTCGCGGATAGAGTCGAGCGAAAAGCCCAGTTGACGCGAGTGTCGAATAAAAGCGAGCCGGTCGAGATCCTTCTCATAATATCGCCGTTGCCCACCTGACGTCCGCCCGGCCTCGTTCATCAATCCAATCTGTTCGTAGTAGCGGATCGTCTGAACCTTGGTCCCAGTCTTCCGCGAGAGTGTTCCAATTGCCAGCATATGCGTTCCTTTAATCTAAAGTGACTGTAGCTTATCAAAGATCTAACTTCCTTGAAAAGACCGAGGTTTCACAAAGTCGTGACATGATATCGTATCAAGTATCTTTTTGCTTGAACCTCTACCGACTATAGCTTGTATCCCACCCGAGAGGTGATTTTTTTAAAGGGCGAAACTGGCAATGAAAAAGGTGCGAATAACTCTCTGGTCCATAGTAGCGGTAGCCGTCGCCATCGCTGGCGGGTTTTGGGTATCAGAGCGTGGCCAGATCCCGATTGCCGCTGCTCGAGTGTCTGTCGCAGAGAGTTTATTAGCGGATTTCGAGTTAACTGACCACAATGGAATGATGCAGGTTGACGAAGATTTTCGCGGTCGATGGATACTCATCTTCTTCGGATTGTCCAACTCACCAGACGACTGCCCGATGAGTTTGGCAACAATCGCACAGGTAATGGGCGATCTGGGCGCAAAAGGTGAAGCCGTGCAGCCTCTTTTCACCACAGTCGACCCGGAACGGGACATGCTCAATGTTCTGGCCAGCTATATCCCCCAATTCGGCCCCAACATCCTCGGGCTAAGTGGCCCGCAGGAACAGATCCAACATACTGCTAAAGCTATCAAAATTTGTTATCAGCGCACCGAGGATGAAGCTGCACCCGATGGTTACACCATGCGCCATACTTCGTCCTTTCTATTGTTGGATCCGCAATGCGAATTCGTCCGAATATCTTCGGTTTTCGGAAGGCGCAAACATCCAATTTACGGCAACGTTCGAATGCACACTGGTGTCGATTACGCAGCCGTTAAAGGGACGCCAATCAGCGCGACCGCACCGGGCAGGGTTTCCTTTATTGGATGGCAGAAAGGATATGGCCAAGTGGTGGAGATATCTCACGGCTCCAACACGATGACCCGGTATGCCCATTTGAGCGCCGTACCCAATGGACTGAAAACCGGAAACCACGTACTTGCCGGAGAAGTCATTGGTCAGGTAGGCGAGACAGGTACTGCGACAGCCCCCAACCTGCACTACGAAGTACGGATAGACGGCCGGCCGATCAACCCGCTTGGAAAGGAACTGATCGCCTCGGTAGAAAATCCTGATACCGCGGGTGCGTCAGCGCTCCTTGAGAAAACACGCGCGCTGTTTACAGCGACGCTTAGCGACGAAATATGAACAATCGAGTAGGATAACGCATGTTCCCCAAAATTGAACTGATCTTTGGCGCCGTGCTGCTGGCGACCGTGTCAACGGCCGCCGCTGCCCAGACGGCCATTCAAGTCGCCAAGACGCGCGGCTGCGGATGCTGTGTGGCTTGGATGGACAGACTTTCAGACGCTGGTTTCTTACCCGAGGGCGAAAATATTGGGGGAGCACTGATCCGTTTGAAAATGGATCGGGGTATCCCTGTTTCAATGTATTCATGCCACACCGCAACGGTCGAGGGCTACACGATAGAAGGGCATGTGCCACCTGCCGACATTAGGCGGCTTCTTGAGGACCGCCCGGATGCAGTCGGTCTTGCGGTGCCCGGTATGCCAATCGGCTCACCCGGCATGGATTTTGGGGAAACTTCCGACGCCTACGATGTCTTTCTGGTGAAAAAGGACGGTAGCACCGAGATATTCTCTTCCTATCCGGCAAATTGAACATGGAGGCGCTCACGACCCTATCTCCTATCGCCTTGGGCTTTTATGGAAGCCTTGCAGCTGGTCTTATGACGTCCGTCGGTGCCGTTCCGGTTCTCTTTGGCAGCACTCCCTCGCGAAAATGGCGCGACATCTCTCTTGGCTTTGCCGCAAGGGTGATGCTGGCGGCTTCGTTCTTCTCGTTGATCATTCCAGCGCTCGATGTTGCTGAAATTCGATACGGGGATGGGGCGATCCCGGCATTGATCGTCTGCGTTGCGATCCTGCTTGGGATGGGGGCAGTTGCCATTATGAACGAAGTGATCCCGCATGAGCACTTCAGTTCAGGGCGCGAAGGTCCTGAGGCCGCATCTGGGGTCACTACATAAAAGTGTCATTTTTGTCCGGGCCGTGCGAACGAACGGAGAACTTATGCGGCGTCCTGTATCTCGTGTTTCCGAAGTGGCCTGAGGCGATCTGAGCTGAGTGGTGGGTTCATGTTCCACAGGTAGTCCCCGGTCAATCCTACATGGGCCCAGCCAAGTGGTGCGATATGTTTGGTAATTTCGTTTGGGATGGCTACTCCGTTTTTCCTCAGATCAGTGATTGAGGCTTCCAGGTATTTGGTGTTCCACAGGATGATGGCGGCAACCAGGAAGTTGAGGCCCGACGCTTTGTGGATCTGATGCTCATAGCTGCGATCGCGCATTTCACCGAGTTGGTTGAAGAAGACCCCGCGCGCGAGGGCGTTTCGGGCTTCTCCTCTGGCTAGACTTGCGCTGGTTCTTTTTCGCAACTCAAGGCTGCGCATCCATTCCAGGGAAAAGAGGGTCCGCTCCAATCGCCCCAGTTCGCGCAAGGCAATTGCGAGTCCGTTTTGCCGGGGATATGCGGACAGGCTTTTAAGGATCGCAGAAGCAGTGGTAGTCCCGGCCTTGATGGAGGTCGCCAGCCTGAGGATTTCAGGCCAGTTGTCGACAATGTGACCTGCTTTGATGGTGCCGCCGATGAAGGGTGTCATGATGGCCGGGGGCTTCATTCCGGGCAGGAGATACAATTTGCGATCCTTGAAGTTTCGCAAGCGTGGCGCGAAGCGGAACCCCAGGAGATAGCACAGGGCAAAGACATGATCCGTCGCGCCGCCAGTGTCCACGTGATGCTCTTCGATTGCGACGCCTGATTGGTGGCGAAGCAGACCATCCAAAACGAAAGGCGCTTCGCTTTCGGTGGCGGTGATGACCGTCGAGTGGAACGGACTGAACTGATCTGAGATGTGGGTGTAAAATTTGAGACCTGGGGTGCGTCCGTACTTTGCGTTGATATCTGCAGAGGCCTCACCGCGGCCACCGGCCCGGAAGAACTGCCCATCTGAGGATGATGTCACGCCGTCCCCCCAGAGTTTGGCCAGAGGGAGCTCGCGTTGCATGTCGATCAGACAAGCCAAAGCGTCAGAATAGGTCTCCTCGCGCAAATGCCAATCATGAGCCCACGCGATTTGCCGGGCAGACAGATTGTGGGTTGCCGCGGCCATGCGGGATACACTCAGATTGACCCCATCGGCAAGGACAGCGGCAAACAGCGCCTTTTGATCTGTCGCCGGTTTGCCCGAGCGATAATGGGTGAAGCACTCCGCAAATCCGGTCCAGGCGTTCACTTCTGTCAGCAGGTCGGGGATCTTGATTTGTGGCAATTGCCCATAAGCCAGTCGGCTCATGGCCGTGGCGGCGTCGGGTGTTTCATCTTTGACCGGGGTGATGCTCAGGGTGCCACCCTGAATGGCGGCATCCGGCAGCGTCCCCGCTTCGGCACGGGCCGCGACAATGGCCATGGCCTCCTCGATCTGCTGTTGCCGTTCTGAAAGATAGGTTTCTGCATCCGCCGCGGCGGCGATCGGCAACGACTCCTCGGTACGCAAGATCTCGAAGGTGGCTTTGGGGATGAGCCGATCGTCGAAGTTGCGTCGCTGCCGGCTTCCTGCGACCCAGACATCCCCTGCCCGAAGACGATCACGCAATTCGAAGTAGACGCAGAGCTCGTATGCGCGCCGGTTGACCTCCCCGGGCGCCGGAAAGACAAATGGGCGCCAAACCTTCCGGATGAACCCGGTTGGCGGGTTGTCGGGCAGGCTGCGCTTGTTCGCCTCATACATAACGCGCAAAAGATCTATCGCGCGCAGAAGGCTGGCAGCGCTGGCCGCACCTTTGAAGCTAAAACCCCTTAATATCATGGGCGCAAACTGGCGGGCGGTCTGATATTTTCCGATGAGTTCAGTATATTTGTCGGGCTTTCCGTCTCCGAGGGCGGTTTCAATTGCGGATGTCGCACTCTCGATCTCGTCCCAATTGGCCGTGTCCAATATTCCGTTGAGATCACCGGTCTGCAGGCGGGCAGTCAGAGCCTCACGGCAAAATGCTTTGAGTGACTGTAAAGGGCGGATGATGTCCATCAGGAGCCTGGACGCTTTGTCGGAACTTTGTTGTTCCGCCTTTCGAAAGCTTCGGCCCAGCAATTTGTCGAACATATCCAGTGCAAGATCGGTAAGCTGTTCTTCCAGCCGCAGGCAGGCGGCCGACAAAACTGCCAGCAACCGAGGCAAGGCCATACGCCGCAGATTTTGCACCGTGATCCGCAAGCCTTCGCCTGCCAATCTGTCGAGCGCTGATGTCGAGATATTCTGACGCAAACTGTTGGGCAGGCCGATCGCCCGAACCACCTTCAGGCGATCCAGAACAGCCTTGATGGATTTGGAGGACGCTGATTTGGGTGCTGCTTTCAGCCAGCTCAGCGTCGACACCTCGCCCGATTCAGGTGGCGCAATCAATGCACGCAGGGCGTCGGGGTGATCCGGATACAGATCTCGGGTCCGAGCGGAAATCCTGACATTTTCCGCGCGCCGGATCGCATGCCTGACAATCAGTTCAACGGTACGGCGCGCCGGGATCAGGATACGTCGCCGCCTCAGTTCTTCAATCAACGAAATTGCCAAAGGCTCGGCCCGCGGGTCTTCTCCGGCAGATGGTGTCAGCCAATGAACAAACTCCCGCACAAGGGGTTTTGTGAACGCCTTGTATCCAAACCGAGCTATAATTTGCGCGATATGTTCGCGTCGTGTCTGCGGGCGCTGATCATAGACCGCGAGATCGGAGGCGCTGGCATCAACCTGATCTGCAAGAAAGGCCAGCATCACGTCGTTGGCCTGTTCTCCAACATTACGAACCCGCCCGGGATGGCGTAGATAAGCCAATGATACGGCATAGCCCAGACGCGCAGCAGCTGTTCGCTTTCTGGCGACAACCTCGATCTCATCCGGGGTGAGCGTGCAATACATCGCGACTTCTCGATCCTTCGAGGGTGGTGCCATCAGCCGAGACCAAAAACTTGCCGTCAATATTTGTCGCCGTGCCATAAAATACCCTCTTTTGTCCCAAGTCCGTGAAACGCTCGTTAGGCGGAACGACCCGTTCCGTCCGCCAATATGGCTTGACAACGGGAAGT
>NZ_LWER01000029.1:0-9642 GCF_001634775.1 Sulfitobacter sp. HI0027 | reverse complement strand
CAAGGGAGCATCGCCTCGGTCAGACGGATATGGATTTCGATTAGCCACATAAGGTGGGTGCGCGGGTCCCGGCGCACCTCTTCGGGCGGGTGGGCAAGGGCATTCTCAACCGCCATTGTGACCTCAGACAGGATCATCTTTAGCAGAGTGGCCTTGCTGTCGAAATAGGAATAGAGCCCGCCCATGCTCACGCCAGAGGTTTGCGAAAGATCGCGTAAGCTCATGGCCTGAAACCCTTTTTTGTTCGAAAGCTCCAGCGCGGCGTTCAGGATCAGAGCCAGCTTGCGCACTGCAAGCTCGGGCTTCTGAATCGAGATGCTGTCGCGATTGTTCTCAAGGACCGAACGACACAGGTCATCGGTCGTTGGCAGGTAGGTGTTTGCGGCTTGGGTCATCTAAGGTCTTTCTGCGGCGCGGCAACGAATTGCCCGACATGCTGCAACAAAATTGTTGCCAGCGCCAGAGATACTGTGCAAGAAATAAATCGAGCGTTCGTTCGATTGAGGAATTGTTTACGTGCTACAGCATTCTACTTCTGCCGTCTCCCACGTAGGGTTTGACCTGACCGGGCGGACCGCGTTAGTGACCGGCGCTTCTTCTGGCCTCGGGGTACATTTTGCCCGGATTCTTGCCGCGCATGGGGCCGACGTCGCCGTTGCCGCCCGGCGGGTCGAGAAAGTATCAGATCTTGCGCAGGAGATCGTGGACGCGGGCGGCAGGGCACAAGCCCTGCGCCTCGACGTCACGGATGCGGCCTCGGTGTCCGAAGCCTTCGACGGGCGGCGCTTCGATATCGTCGTCAACAATGCCGGTATCGCCTTTAACGGCCCCGCGTTGGAAACGCCCGAAGAGAGCTGGCGCCAGGTGATCGACACCGATCTGACCGGTGTCTTCCTCGTTTCGCAAGCTGCCGCAACGGCCATGGTCGCGGACGGGCAGGGGGGCAGCATCATCAACATCGCCTCAATTTTGGGCAAACGCGTCGCAGGAGGGCTCTCGGCCTATGCCGCGGCCAAGGCGGCTGTGGTGCAGCTCACCCGCGCCCATGCGCTGGAATGGGCGCGCCATGACATCCGCGTGAACGCGATTTGTCCCGGATATATCGAAACTGATATTAACCGCGACTTTTTCGCAACCGCAGCAGGCCAGAAGCTCGTGAGCCGTATCCCCGTACGCCGACTGGGTCAGATGGAGGATCTCTCTGCGCCGCTGCTCTTGCTGGCCTCGGATCATGGTCGGTTCATGACCGGCTCGGAATTGGTGGTCGACGGCGGCCACTTGGTCACTTCACTATAAGGAACGCCCCATGGATTTCGCAATTTCCCCCGAGATTGAGGACTACCGCGCCCGCATTTCCCGCTTTGTAGATGAGGAGATTATTCCTCTTGAATCTGATCGCGGCGCCTATGACGCGCACGGAAACATCAACGAAGAGTTGCTGGGCACGTTGCGTGGTAAGGCTAAGGATGCGGGGCTCTGGTGCCTGCAGCTAAAGCCCGAGACTGGCGGCAAGGGTCTAAGCAAGGTGGGCATGGCTGTCTGCTATGAGGAAATGAACCGGTCAATCTTCGGACCGGTGGTCTTCAACTCGGCCGCACCTGATGACGGCAACATGATGGTGCTGGAGCAGGCCGCGACCGATGCGCAGAAAGAGCGCTGGCTTGCGCCCATTGTGGACGGGCGCGTGCGCTCGGCTTTCGCGATGACCGAGCCCGGTCCGGGCTCCGGCTCTGACCCCTCGATGATGCTGACCAAAGCTGAGCGGAAGGGCGACAAATACGTCATCACCGGCCGCAAATGGTTCATCACCGGCGCCGAGACGGCGCAGCATTTTATCCTGATGGCGCGCACGTCCGACGATCCGCGCCGGGGGCTGACGGCCTTCCTCTTTGACCGGGACCAACCCGGCTGGCACATTGATCGGCGCATCCCGATCATGGGGCCCGAGGAGCACGGTGGTCATTGCGAGCTGGTCTTCGACGGGCTGGAAGTCGATGCCGACAATGTGCTTCTTGGCGAGGGGCTTGGGCTTAAGGTCACGCAGATGCGCTTGGGGCCGGCCCGTCTGACCCATTGCATGCGCTGGTTAGGCCTGTCCAAGCGCTCGGTTGAGATCGCGCAGGACTACGCATCTGATCGCTATGCCTTCGGCGAACGCCTGATTGAGCGCGAAAGCATCCGCCAGATGCTGGGCGATCTGGCGATGAAGATCGAGATTGGCCGTCTTTTGGTGATGAAGGCTGCCTGGGCGCTGGACCAAGGCAGTTTCGCACGCAAGGAGGTCTCGATGGCCAAGGTACACGTTGCCAACCTGCTGCATCAGGCAGCCGATACCGGCATTCAGATCAACGGCGCGCGCGGCTATTCCACGGATACGCCCCTGGAGTGGATCTACCGCTACGCCCGTCAGGCGCGGCTCGTCGATGGCGCGGACGAGGTCCACATGATGGTTCTGGAGCGCTTCTTGAGCACGGAGCACCGGGATTTCTGGAACTGGGACGTGACCGAGAGCTGACACTTAGACACATGCCCGGCCGCTGCCGTCGTGGCGGGGTCAAGCGAAACATAAAGGCATGAGGAGGTGCCCACTTGTTCGACGCACAACATCTTGCGGCCCGCTCCGCCAATTTCCGTCCTCTGACTCCGCTCGATCTGCTTGAGCGGACGGTGGAAGTGCATGGCACCCGCCCGGCCGTGGCCTGGCACGACCGGATCTGGGACTACACCGAATTCCGCCAGATCGTCGCGCGCATGGCTCACTGGCTGAAGGCGCAGGGTGTGGGGCCCGGCGATGTGGTTTCGGTCATGCTGACAAACCGGCCCGAGATGTTGGCGGCGCATTTCGCCGTGCCCGCGCTTGGCGCGGTGCTCAATGCGCTCAACACGCGCCTGGCGGGCGAGGAAATCGCCTATATCCTCGATCACGCGGGCAGCAAGCTCGTCCTGTGCGAGGCGCGCACGGCGCCCGCGCTCGACGGTGTGGCGACCCCCGTCACGATGCTCTGCCACCGGCCCGGCGACGGTACGGGTCTCGATCTCTTCGAAGGTGAGGCGCCCGCGCTGGACTGGACCGCGAATGTCACGTCCGAGACCCAGGCCATCGCACTCAACTACACTTCCGGCACCACCGGGCGGCCCAAGGGTGTCGTCTGCACCCATCGTGGCGCCTATCTGAACGCGGTTGGCAACGTGATGATGCTCGGCTTCACCAGCGTGACGCGCTATCTCTGGACGCTGCCGATGTTCCATTGCAATGGCTGGTGCCACACCTGGGGCGTGACAGCCGCGGGCGGTCTGCATGTCTGTCTGGAGCAGGTGGACCCGGCCCCTATCCTTGAGCTGATCGGCCGTCATCAGGTCAGCCACATGTGCTGCGCGCCGGTGGTGCTTTATATGATCCTCGATCACGGGAGCAGCGGGCCGTTGCGCCGGGTGAAGGTGATGACCGGCGGCGCTGCGCCCACGCCCACGCTTCTGGCGGGGATGGAGGAGCGGGGGTTCGACTTGCTTCACGGCTACGGCCTGACCGAGAGCTACGGTCCCGCCACGCTTAATGATCCCGGCGCGGACGCCCCCGGCACGGTCGATGAGCGCGCCGCTATGTTGGCGCGACAGGGCTACCGCCACAACACTACCGCCGGTATCGCTATCGTCGATGAGGCCGGACAGGAAGTTCCCTATGACGGGCAGAGCGAGGGCGAGATCGTCCTGCGCAGCAACACAGTTATGGCCGGTTACTACCGCGATCCCGAGGCAACAGAGGCAGCTTTTGCAGGCGGCTTCCTGCACACCGGTGACGTGGCCGTGCGCCATCCCGATGGCCAGATCGAGATCCGCGATCGTGCGAAGGACGTGGTGATCTCGGGCGGGGAAAACATTTCCAGCATCGAATTAGAGACGGTGCTGCACAAGCACCCCGACGTACTGCTGGCTGCCGTCGTCGCCGCCCCGCATGAGAAATGGGGGGAGACCCCCTGGGCCTTCGTTGAGCCGCGCAAGGACTCTGCCCTGACCGAAGCCGACCTCGACGGGTTCTGCCGACAGCACCTGTCGGGCTTCAAGCGCCCGCGGCGCTTCGTCTTTGGTGAGTTGCCTAAGACCGCGACCGGCAAGATTCAGAAATTCCTGTTGCGGGAAACCGCCAAGCGGATGGTGACTCAATGAGCGGCCTTGATGCTCCGAATCTGCGCGACTGGCTGAGCCGTCATTTTCCCGAAGACGGCGGACCCGACGCCGCGCTGGCGTTCGAGCCGATCAGCGGTGGACAGTCGAACCCCACCTATTTCGTGAACTGGGGCGCACGCAGGCTGGTGCTTCGGCGCAAGCCAACCGGGCCGATCCTGCCCGGCGCCCACGCCATCGAGCGGGAGTTTCGTGTGCTCCGTGCGCTGGACGGGACCGATGTGCCCGTTCCCCGCGCGCTGGTGCTTGAGGAGGATGCCGAGGTTCTGGGCACGCCCTTCTACGTGATGGAGCGGCTTGAGGGGCGCGTCTTTTCGGACTGCGCATTGCCCGGGCTGAGCCCTGAAGAACGGCGGGCGATGTATCTTTCCATGGCAGAGACGCTTGCGCGGCTTCACGCGGTGCGCCCCGATGCGGTGGGCTTGGGCGATTATGGCCGGCCCAGTGGTTATTTCGAGCGGCAGCTACGGCGTTGGAGCGCGCAATATGCCAGATCACCCGGTCCGCGCATCGCCGCGCTCGACCAGCTGATGGAATGGCTACCTGCCAATATGCCTGCCGATAACGGTGCGGTGTCCATCGCCCATGGCGATTTTCGGCTGGGCAACATGATGTTCCATCCCACCGAGCCGCGGGTCATCGCGGTGCTCGACTGGGAGCTGTCGACCCTTGGCCATCCGCTGGCGGACTTGGGTTTCTGCGTCATGCCCTGGCAAACCGCGCCCGACGAATACGGCGGCATTCTGGGCCTCGACCATGCGGCGCTCGGCATTCCCACGCGGGAAGAGTTCGTGGCCCATTACCACGCCCATGCCCGCCCGACGCCGGAACTCACCCTTTTCCACCTCGCTTTCGCGCTCTTCCGCTTTGCGGTGATCTTCGTGGGGATTGCCGACCGCGCCCGGGCGGGTAGCGCCGCCTCCGATGAAGCGGCCGAGCTCGGCCCGCTTGCCGAACGCTTCGCCATCCGCGCGGTGCAGGCGGCCGGGCTCGATGGGCCGGATACCAGGGCCGAAACCCGAAAGGTGGTGTCATGAGACTCCTCAGACAGATCGAAAATATCAACATCATGATCGGGAAGGCCATCTCGTTCCTGATTTGGATCGGCATTGTCGTGCTCTGCTGGGAAGTGGTCGCCCGTTACGTGTTCGGCGCGCCCACCATTTGGGCCCATGGCTACACCCAGCGGATCTTCGGCGCCTATTTTGTGCTCGTAGGGGCCTACACGCTGATCCGTCGCAACCATGTTCGCGTGGACCTGCTGCTCAACACCCGTTCGCCGCGGTTCACTGCTTTTCTCGACCTGATCAACTGCATCTTCTTGATCATCTGGGGCAGCGTTCTGATCTGGGAGGGCTTCTGGCTTTTTGAGGACGCTTGGCGGTTCAACGAGCTTGACGACAGCGTGCTGCGGCACCCGATGTGGCCGATCAAGCTCTCACTCTTCCTAGGCGCAGTGCTGATCACCGTACAGGGCTTGATCGAAGCGATCCGCGCGCTGGTCCTTCTCGTCAATCCCGACGCCGATACCCAATCCGCCGCCGAGGCCCAAAGGAGCGAAATCCTATGAGCCCTGAAATCTTGACCATCGGAATGTTCGGGATGGTCCTCTTAGCCATCCTGTCGGGTGTATCGCTCGCTTTCGCCATGGGCGGTACGGCCGTCATCTTCGGCCTGCTGACCTTTGGCAGCTACGGCATGTATTCCATCGTTACTACGATGTTTGGCGCGATGTGGTCGATCCTTCTCTCGGCGATCCCGCTCTTCGTATTCATCGGCGTGGCATTGGCGCGATCAAAAATCGCCCATGACCTCTACCAAGCCTTCTACCTCTGGTCAGGCCGGACCAATGGCGGGTTGCTGCTGGGCACCGCTGGCTTTGCCGCGACGCTTTCAGCCATGACCGGAAGCTGCGCCGCGTCAACCATGACGACCGGACTTGTCGGAATCCCGGCAATGGACAAGCGCGGCTATGACCGCTCCTTCGTGCTGGGCACGATCGGTGCCTCGGGGACGCTGGGCATTCTGATCCCGCCCTCGATCACGCTGATCGTCATCGGCATGCAGACCGGGCAGTCGGTCGGGCGGCTCTTCTTGGGTGGCCTGATCTCGGGCCTGCTGCTGTTCGGGATCTTCCTGCTCTACATCGCCATCCGCAGTTACATGCGTCCTGAACTGGCGCCCGGCGCGGCAGAGGTGGCGCCGCTGCGCGAACGGATCGGCGCACTGCGCTCGGTTTTCTTGCCGCTGGTGGTCATCCTGTCGGTGCTGATCTCGATCTTCGCTGGCATCGCCACGCCCACCGAAGCCGCCGCTGTGGGTGCCGCTGCCGTAATCGTTTCGGTCGCCATCCGGCGCGAGCTCAATTGGACCTACATCAAGGAGGTCAGCTACGAAACCGCTGCCATGACCGGCATGGTCATCTGGATCGTCTTTGGGGCCAGCGCTTTCATTGCCGTCTACGGAGGGGCCGGGGGCACGACCTTCATGCAGAACTTCCTGCGCGGGCTCGACGTCTCGCCGCTGATGATGATCCTCATCCTTCAGGCGGTGACGCTGTTGCTGGGCATGTTCTTAGACCCCATTGGGATCATTCTGCTGATGCTTCCGATTTTCTTTCCGATCGTTGTGGAACTAGGCTTCGACCCGATTTGGTTCTGCATTCTGTTCCAACTCAACCTGTGTATCGGGTATATTTCGCCGCCCTTCGGCTATAACCTTTTCTACCTAAAGATCCTCAGCCCTGAGACGCCGATCAGCGCGATTTATCGCGCGATCACCCCCTATTTCCTGCTGATGCTGGCCACGGGCGCGCTGATCTTCCTGTTTCCCCAGATCATCACGAATTTCACCGATCTTCCGGAGCGGCTCTGATCCGCTTCGGCAGTCCCGGCGTCGCGGGAGGAGTGACGCGGCCCGGCCCCTTAACCTTGTGGAGGACTACATATGACCATCAACAAGCAACCGCTGTCCCGGCGTAAGCTACTCACGGCCGGCGCCGCTGCCGGTGCCGGTTCGATGCTGGCCGCACCGGCCGCCATCGCCCAGGGCAAGATCACCTGGAGGATGCAGACCCATTGGCCCACGGGCAACTGGTACTACGACGATGTCTTCGTCAAATTCGCCAACCGCGTGTCCGAGGCCACCGGCGGCGAGTTGACCATCGAACCGGTTCAGAACGATGGCATCGTGCCCACCGGCGAGGTCCTCAACGCCGTACGCCGCGGCCTGCTGGAAAGCGCTTTCATCTACCCGTCCTACTGGATGGGCCGGATCCCCGTCGCGGGTCATCTCAACGGTAACATCGGCACCTTCGGCAGCCACGAAGAAATGCACATGTTCATGTATGAGATGGGCGCAATCGACGTGATCCGCGAAGCCTACGCCGAGCATGGTATCTATCAGGCCGGCCCGGTCTCCTACGCCGGTCTGGCGCTCTACTCTAATCGCCCGTTGGTCACCAAGGAAGACTTCGACGGCTGGCGCGTCCGGTCTACGGGCACCGCGGCGATGGTATTCGAAAAGATGGGCGCCTCGCCCGTCTCGATCCCCGGTGGCGAACTTTATCAAGCGTTGCAAACTGGCGTGGTCGAGGGCGCGCATTGGGGGTCGATCTCTACCGGTTGGGGCATGAACTTCCAAGAAGTGACCAAATACATCGTCCAGCCCGATTTGGTTAGCCAACTTAACGGCGAAGTCATGGTCGGCATGAAGCAGTGGGAGGCCCTCGGCGACGATCTGAAGGCTACCTTTAACGAAATTGTGCGCGCCACCAGCGCCGACGCTTCCGCCCACTTCCTGCATCGCGACCTTTTGCGCAAGAAAGAGTTTGTCAAAGAGCTTGGCGGTGAGATCACCACACTTGAGCCTGCCGTAGTCGAAGAGCTGCGCGTGAAGTCGATGGAGGTCGTGGACGAGTTCGCTGAGCGTGATCCGAAATATTCCGGCCGCGTCGCCGAACTCCTGCACGAGTTCATGCGACTCACCGGGAAA
The DNA here is from genome assembly GCF_001634775.1 of Sulfitobacter sp. HI0027. Classification (NCBI taxonomy): domain Bacteria; kingdom Pseudomonadati; phylum Pseudomonadota; class Alphaproteobacteria; order Rhodobacterales; family Roseobacteraceae; genus Sulfitobacter; species Sulfitobacter sp. HI0027. The sequence goes on along the minus strand of NZ_LWER01000029.1, from coordinate 1,467 downwards.
GCCTGATCTCATGGCGGCGGGGGTTCTTTGCGGCCCCCGCCCTCGCGGCAAATTTTGCCGCTACCCACAGTGCCATTTGCAGGCTTTCGCCTATCCAGGTGGCGCCGGTACCGTCTCTCTTAAACTCCCCGGGCTCTTGCCCCAAAGCCGAGGCTGAATGATGCAACTTCCCAAAACGATGCGCGTGGTCGAAATCTCCGAATACGGTGGGCCCGAGGTCCTGAAACCTGCGACCCGTCCAGTGCCCCGGCCCGGCCCTGGGCAAATTCTTATCCGTCTCAGCCACGCGGGCGTGAACAGGCCTGACGCTTTGCAGCGCGCCGGCAACTACGCCCCGCCACCGGGTGCCTCGCCCCTGCCGGGGCTCGAAGGCGCGGGGTATGTGGCCGCGATTGGCGAGGGCGTAACCCGATGGGAGTTGGGCGATGCAGTGACTGCGCTGCTGCCCGGCGGAGGTTACGCCGAATACGCCGTGACCCATGCCGACCACGCCCTGCCGGTGCCTGAGGGCCTCTCGATGGAGCAGGCCGCGGCGCTTTGCGAGACCTATTACACCGTTTGGACCAACGTCTTCATGCGCGGCGGTCTGGAGGAGGGGGAGCGTTTCCTCGTTCATGGCGGCTCGTCGGGGATCGGCACGACAGCCATCCAGCTCGCCGCACTGCGCGGCGCACGGGTTTTCGCGACCGCTGGCTCGCCGGAAAAATGCGAGACCTGCAGAACCCTGGGCGCGGAACGCGCCATCAACTACCGCGAGGAAGATTATGTCGAGGTCATGAAAGCCGAAGGTGGAGCCCAGCTTATCCTCGACATGGTGGGTGGCCCTTATATGGCGCGCAACTTAGATGCCCTAGCCAACGACGGGCGCCTCGTCCAAATTGCCTTCCTGCAGGGCGCCGACATGCAACTTAATATGACCCAGGTAATGACCCGGCGGCTAACGATCACCGGCTCCACCCTGCGGCCCCAGAGCGACGCCGCCAAAGCCATGATCGCCGAGGCGCTGCTGAAAGAGGCTTGGCCTCATCTGGAGGCAGGTCGTATCGCGCCGGTGATGGACTCGGTCTACCCACTGGAGAAAGCTGCCGAAGCCCATGCGCGGATGGAGACATCTGAGCATATCGGTAAGATCGTTTTAAAGGTGGCGTGACCGCAATGGCCGCAACCGCCGATCCAGGTGCGGCGCGCATCCATTGGCTCACCGCGCCGCGCGATCCCGATCTTCGCCTGCATCTCGCGGCGCGCGGCGACGCGGCGGAGCGCCCGCCGATCCTGTTCGTGCATGGTGCCACGTTCTCGGGAAGGATGTTCGATATCGACGCCAGTGGTGTTAGCTGGCTCCGGGCCGCCGCTGCGGCGGGCTTTGCGGCCTATGCGCTAGACTTGCGCGGCTATGGCCGCTCGGGGGATGCCAATTGGCGCGCCCGGGCATTCGCAAACGGCGCGGGCCCGACCTGCACCGGGCCA
>NZ_LWER01000028.1:0-9969 GCF_001634775.1 Sulfitobacter sp. HI0027 | reverse complement strand
ATAACAGCCTTCCGAAGCTTAGGGAGACGGATCAATTTCCGCCGCCGCGCACGTCGAGCTTCTGCCTTCCGCTGTGCAATCACACAATAGTAGCCACTGAGATTTGGCATTTCGCCATCAATGTAAAAATTCCGCTTTATGTCGCGATAGACTGTTGAGCGGTGTCTCCCAAGCTCAGCGGCTATTTTGTTGATCGAGAATTTTGCTCTGAGCATGTCCTCGATGATGCGTCTTTCACGCAAATCCAGCTCTGTATGTGCCATGTCTGTTCTCCTTGCTTTTTCAGCAAGATACCGGAAGTGTCGCAACCCAGTTTAGAATGTGCCCAACACTAAGTATAAAGGCGCATAATGAAGTTTATGTTAATTTACCCTCCAGATCCTTTCTTCCTGAGCCACTCGCGATTCAGAAAGAAGTTTCTGTAAATGAGCCACAACATTCCTTTCGGCGGCCATTGCAATATGCAGGTCAGATTTCTTGTAGACTGAAGCGGCGATATTCTGGACTGTATCGGAAGTATTTAGGAGATGCTTGAGGATCTGGGTCTCGCGGCGCATCCGGTTGGCAAGTAACCGTTCGATGTAAGGGCGCGGATCCTGGAGTACGGGCCCGTGACCCGGCAGGCAGATCCTATCGTCGCGATCAATAAGCCGTTGAAGCTGGTCGCAGTAATCACGCATGTTGCCGTCAGGGGGGCTGACGATCGAACTGTTCCAACTCATCACGTGGTCGCCCGTGAATAACACTCCATCCAGCCTCGCAAAGCAGAGGTGATCGCTCGCGTGACCGGGTGTGTGAAGGACAGTAAGACCGGCAATCCTTTGCCCGTCTTCCAAAAACCCGTCGGGTTGAAATGCATCGTCTGGAAAGGCACGCGAAACATAAACAGGCAGACCTGTCCGTTCGCGCAATCCCGGCACGGCACCGAAATGATCGGAATGGTGGTGTGACACTAGAATTCCGGCCGGGTTGCCTCCCAGGTTCTCGACAATTGCTTCGAAATGTGCACTGTCTTCTGCTGGACCCGGATCGAGAATGAACCGACCGTCAGGTGTATCAATGATGTAGCTGTTCGTCCCGTGATAGGTCATCTTCCCGGGATTGCTCGCAACGATCCTCAGGATTCCCTCGGCCACCTGTTCTGCACGCGCGCGACACGGTTCCGGCTCTGTGTGAAACATGCTGCGTTTTGTCATTGAATACGACCACTTTCTGACAGTGAAAAGTCTGGGGCTTGCAAAGCCGCCTTTTGCTTTTGCATAGCTTTGGAAGCTTCGGGCTGGCGTCCAGCGCCGGTCAGAACCGGCGCTGGAACAAGGCAACAAAGCCCAGCAGTCAAGCGTGACCCCGATTATGGAAACCTGTATACAGCACTACAGCAATTGCTGCCTTCGTCAGGTCTCCAAGCAGGAACGGGTAAAGCCCGGCGTTCAGCAATTTTTCGCCATAGCCGACAAAGCCACCCAACCAGAATAGCCCTGCGCAATACATAAGTATCGAACCGGAGAGGACCGCTACAGATGCTCTGATTGAAGGCGGAAGCCCTGCCAGCTTTTGAACCATCCATCCTGCAGCCGCCGCCGCGAGCGCAAACCCAATCAAGAATCCGCCAGTGGGACCCGCAAAATAGGCCAGACCCGCCGGTGCGGGAGGCGTGCCAGCGAAAACCGGCAGGCCAAACAGACCTTCCAGAAGGTATGCAACAACAACTAGACTACTGCGCACCGGCCCCAGGAAAAGGCCGAGACCCAACACCACCAGGGTTTGTGTTGACATCGGTACCGGGTAGAACGGCACCGCGATTTTGGCGGATAGTGTCAGAAGTATTGTGCCGATGAGTATTATTGAGATCTCTCGGGTCAGTCTTGCGAATGGTTGGCGTTGAGTGGCTTCCAAATTCATCTGTTTCGTCCTTGTTTCTGTAGATCGTCGATTTGCCGGATGGGTAAGCTCACATGCGCTTGGCGACTTCTTCCAGCATGACCTCGCTGGCCCCGCCGCCGATGGCTTGAACGCGGGCGTCGCGCGACATGCGTTCAACCGGGGTTTCGCGCATATAGCCCATGCCGCCGTGAAACTGGACGCAGTCGTAGAGCACGCTGTTTACCAGTTCGCCGCAATAGGCCTTGACCATCGAGACCTCCTTCACGCAATCGTGGCCCGCCGCGTCCAGACCTGCGGCATGATAGACCAGCTGCCGTCCCGCCGCGATCCTCGTCTGGCAGTCTGCCAGCCGCTGGCGCACCACCTGCTTTTCCCATAGAACACCGCCAAAGGCCTTGCGCTGCTTGACGTATTCCACTGTCATGTCCAGCGCGGATTGCGCTTCGGCACAGGCCATCGCACCCAGCACGATGCGTTCGTTCTGGAAGTTCTTCATCACCGAATAGAAGCCGCGGTTGACCTCGCCCAAAACGTTTTCGGCCGGGATGCGGACATCTTCGAAGATCAGTTCGGCAGTGTCCGAGCACAGCCAGCCGGTCTTGTTCAGCGCCCGACCGACCGAAAAGCCCGGCGTGCCCTTTTCGACCGCGAACATGGTGATCCCGCGCGAGCCCTTGGCATCGGGGTCGGTCTTGGCGCCGACGAAATACAGATCGCCATGTACACCGTTGGTGATGAACATCTTGGTGCCGTTCAGCACCCAGTCCGACCCGTCCTGCACCGCGCGGGTGCGCATGCCGGCCACGTCCGAGCCCGCGCCCGGTTCGGTCACGGCCACGGCGGTGATCTTTTCGCCCGACGTGATCGACGGCATCCAACGCGCCTTTTGTTCGGGCGTACCGGCGTTTTCCAGATGCGGCGAGGCCATGTCGGTATGGACAAGAACCGTGGCCGAAAAGCCGCCGAAGGTGGAACGCCCCACTTCCTCGGCCAGCACGACGCTGGACATCACATTCAGCCCTGCGCCGCCATATTGCGCGTCATAGCGCATGCCCAGCACGCCCAGATCGCCCATCCGGCGCAGCACGTCGCGCGGCACCATGCCGTCATTTTCCCAGGACTCGGCCTTGGTTGTCACTTCGGTTTCAATGAACCGGCGCAGCTGGTCGCGGATCATGTTGAGGTCTTCGTTGAACGGGCCGGTGGCCGCGGTGATGGTGTCTTGTCTGGTCATGTGTTTTCCTCCGGGTCGAGTTTGATAAGTGGGGCGTGCCCGGCGACCGTATCGTCTGGTGCACAATAGATTTCCGTCACCACGCCCGCGACCGGCGCGGGCAGGCTTTGCAAGAGCTTCATGGCCTCCAGCACCACCAGCGTGTCACCGGCTTCGACGCGGTCGCCGAGCGCGACACGTACCTCGGCAACGGCGCCGGGCATGGGCGCCGACAACATGTCAGCGCCGCCAGATCCGCCGGTGGCACGTTGCAGATGCTGATCTTCCAGCGTACGCAGGTCTGTCGCGGTCATTCCGGCAGGGGTTTGCAGGTGCACCCGCCAGTGACCCGGCGCGCGCACGACATGGGCGATGCGCGAAAACGGAACGCCGTCGATGCGTCCGCTCAGACGGTTCCCTTTCAGGGCGACATTTTCGGCCGTTATTGTCTGGCCGTCCGGCTGTACGGCGGCAAGCACCGTCCCGGGCCCCGGCCCGGACTCGGTCACGCGGATCGGCGCTTCGTTGGTTGTGTCCCAATAGAAGGCCGCACCGGGCTGTCCCGCAGGGGCTGTGAGTCGCCATGACCCCAGGCTTTCCCAGGGCGACGCGCCTGCCGGGACGAGACGCAGATGCAGCGCCATCGCGGCAAAGGCCATGTCCCGGGGATCAGCGGACGGTTCAGTCCAGCCGCCTGGGAACATCTCGGGCAGGCCCGAGGTATGGTGCCGGAACGCCTCAAAATCCGGGTGTGCCAGTAACGCGCGCTGATAGGCCAGGTTCAGGCCGACGCCGCCGACGGCAAAAGCATCGATCGCGGCGATCGCCCGGTGGATCGCCCCGGCCCGATCCGGCGCGTGGACGATCAGCTTAGCAATCATGGAATCATAGTGGTGGCCGACGACCGAACCGCACTCTACCCCAGTGTCCAGCCGCACATCCGCGGGCGGCGCCCAAAGGGTGATCTCGCCCGTTTCGGGGCGGAAATTCTCGCCCGGGTTTTCGGCGGCGATGCGGATTTCAATGCCGTGCCCTTCAAACTGCACATCGCTTTGCGTCAGCGCCAACGGCTCGCCCCGCGCGATGCGCAACTGCCATTCAACAAGGTCGATGCCGGTGATTGCCTCGGTCACAGGGTGTTCCACCTGCAACCGGGTGTTCATCTCGAGAAAGTAGTACTCGCCGCGCTCGGGATCATAGAGGTATTCCACCGTCCCGGCGGACCGATAACCTATCGCCTGCGCCAGTCGCACAGATGCTGCGCGCATTTCGTCGCGAAGGGCCTCGGGAAGATCGGCAGCAGGGGCTTCTTCGATCAGCTTCTGATGATTGCGTTGAAGCGAACAGTCGCGATCACCGAGGTGCAGGACATTGCCATGGCTGTCGCCGAACACTTGCACTTCGACATGCCGCGCACGAGGCGCGTAGCGCTCAAGGAACACTGCGGGATCGCCGAAGGCGCCTTGCGCTTCGGCCCGGGCAGATGCGATTGCTTCAGACGCGCCGCTCAGATCAGAAACAAGCCGCATGCCGCGCCCGCCCCCACCGGCGCTGGCCTTAACCAGAAACGGGGTGCCAAGCATGCGCGCCTCTTCCAGCAATCGTGCGTCGGACTGATCTTCGCCGCGATAGCCGGGCAGCACAGGAACTCCCGCATCCTCGGCGGCGGCCTTGGCTTCGATCTTGCTTCCCATCCGTGCGATTGCAGCGGCAGAAGGCCCGATGAACACAAGGCCCGCCGCCTCGACCGCTGCCGCGAAATCGGCATTTTCCGACAAGAAGCCATAGCCGGGATGCACCGCCCCGGCGCCGGTTGCGCGGGCGGCATCAAGGATGGCCTCAATGTTCAAATAACTTTCCGACGGCGCGGACGGACCGAGGCAGACCGCATGATCGGCCTCGGCCACGAAGGGCGCATCGCGGTCGGCCTCGGAGAACACCGCCACGCTTTCCAGCCCCAGCTTGCGGCATCCGCGCTGGATGCGCCGGGCAATCTCGCCCCGGTTGGCGATCAGGACGCGGGTAAAGCTCATTTGACCCGCCATGACGGAATGTCTTTGTTGATGAAGCTGTTGATGCCCTCGATGCCTTCTTCGGTTTCCCAGGCATCGGCCAGTCGGTCGGCGGTGTAGATCATGTTGGTTTCAAGGTCGTGGGAGGCGACATAGGCGACCAGCGCCTTGGTATCGGCCACGGCCCCCGGCGCAGCCTGAAGGTGATCGTGCACCACCCGGTCCACCGCGGCGTCCAGGTCGTCCGGAGCGACAACTTCGGTCAGCAGACCGATCCGTTCAGCGCGCGCCGTGTCGAACAGGGCGCCCGACAGCATGGTTTCGCGCGAATGCACCTTGCCGATGCGGGCCACGACGTAGGGCGAGATATTCGCGGGCAGCAGACCCAGTTTCACCTCGGTCAGGCCAAAGCGCGCGCCTTCGACGCCGATGGTATAGTCGCAGACCGAAATCATGCCGACCCCACCGCCATAGGCCGGCCCGTTGATCCGCCCGATCAGTGGCTTGGGCAACGTGTCCAGCCGGCGCAGCAGATACGCCAGCGTGGCGCTTTGTTCGACCCGCTCGGCGCGGGTTTTCTCGACGTTCGAGGCGAACCAGTTGAAATCCCCCCCGGCGCAGAAGCTCTTGCCGGTGCCCGTCAGCACAACGATGCGCACATCGTCGTCTGAAGCCAGCCGCCCGGTCGCGTCATAAAGTTCCGCAATCAGCGTACCGTTCAGGGCGTTGTGCTTGTCCGGCCGGTTCAGGGTCAGGGTGGCGACGCCACGCGCGTCGGTCTCAAGCTGGATGGTTTCATGAACTGTCGTCATTTTTCCGATCTCACATTCTGAATACGGGCGTGTGGCGCCCTAGGTCGGGCACCGAAGAGACTATGGCCAGGCATAGACCCAGAATGTCGCGAGTTTGCCCGGGCTCGATCAGCCCGTCATCCCAGAGCCGCGAAGTGGCGTAATAGGGATCGGACTGTTCGCCATATTGGGCACGCACCTGCGCCTCGATCTGTGCAAGATCGGTCTCCATCTTTTCAGGCTCGCCGCCTTTCTGGCGGCGCAGCTCCAGCATCACATTGGAGGCGATGTCTGCCGACATCGTGGCCAGTTCCGCCGTGGGCCAGGCAAAGAGGAAATTCGGCGCGAAGCCACGCCCGCACATGCCATAGTTGCCCGCCCCGTAGGATCCGCCCAGCAGGACCGACAGGCGCGGAACCTTGGCGACGGACATGGCATAGACCAGCTTGGCGCTGTCTTTGGCGATGCCGCCGCGCTCGGCTCCGGTGCCGACCATGAAACCGGAAATGTTGTGCAGGAACAATAGCGGGATGTTCCGCTGATCGCACATTGATATGAATTGCGCGCCCTTGAGCGAGCTGTCGGAAAGAAGCGCGCCGTTATTGGCCAGGATACCGACCCGGTAGCCGTGGATCCGCGCCGTGCCGCAGACCAGTGTTTCGCCCCAGCCGGGCTTGAATTCGCGGAACTCGCCGGCGTCGATCATGCGCAGCAGAACCTCGCGCATGTCATAGGGCTGTTTGCGGTCGGCGCTGATGACGCCAAGCAATTCCGACGGATCATGCGCCGGCGGTGCAGGCGCCGTGTCGGGCTGCATCGGGCGCGACTGGCCCAGCTCGGCCACGATATCGCGCATCAGCGCGAGCGCGTGATGTTCGTCCTCGGCCAGATGGTCGGAAACACCCGACACGCGCGAATGCATCTCGGCCCCGCCCAGCGTCTCGCCATCGACCTCTTCGTTGATCGCAACCTTGACGATCGAGGGTCCGCCCAAATGGATGCGCGCATTGCCGCGCACCATGATGACCTCGTCTGACAGTGCTGGAATATAGGCGCCGCCCGCCGTGCAGCCGCCGAATACCGCCGAGATCTGCGGCAAGCCACTAGCCGACATGTTGGTCTGGCGATAGAAGGAATTGCCGAAATGGCGGGCATCGGGAAAGACCCTGTCCTGTTCGGGCAGATATGCCCCGCCGCAGTCCACCAGATAGAGGCAGGGCAGCCGGTTTTCCGCCGCGATCTCCTGCGCGCGGATGTGCTTCTTGACGGTTTCGTGGTAAAATGATCCGCCTTTCACCGTGGCATCATTGGCGATGATCATGCAGGGCAGGCCGTGCACGTTACCAATGCCCGTGACGATCCCGGCGCCGGGTACGGCTCCGCCGTATTGTCCGTGGGCCGCCAACGACGACAGCTCCAGGAACGCAGTGCCCGGATCGACCAGCAGGTCGATTCTTTCGCGGACCAGAAGCTTGCCGCGCTTGCGGTGACGTTCGACCATATCGGGCCGCCCGCCCGACGTGGCCTCGGCAATACGCGCGCGCAGGGTTTCGACACGCTCGCTTTGCGCCGCGTGATTGCGGGCATAGGCCTCCGATGCGGTCAGCACCGCCGTGTCAAGTCGTGCCATCTGTCAGGTTTCCTTTTCTTGCAAGATTCCGTGCAGGAACACGTCGGCATAGGTGCGTGACAGGGCATCGGCACCGCCGCGTTCGGGGTCGAACCATTCCAGCGTGGCGTTCAGCGCGCCAATCAGCATCAGGCGCAGGCGGCGGATATCCACGTTTCGTTTCAGCGCTCCATCCCGCTGAAGCCGGGACAACAGGCTGTCCCATTCGGCCTCGTAGGCGCGGCGCGTGGGCAGATTGGCATCCCGGACGGACTGCGGAACCTGCCCGAAAATGCGCACATTGGCCGAGGAATAATCGCTGACATCCAGAAGCGCGCGCAGATGCGCCCCGATTGCGGCCCGAAGGGCCGCCTCGGCGCCGGTATCCGCAGGCAATGCACCAACAGCCTGGCGCATATCGTCGTGAACGGCCTGGATGCCCGCATCCAGAATGGCCACGACGATCTCATCCTTGGAGCCGAAATGGTAATAGATGCTGCCCGCCTTGATCCCTGCGGCCTCGGCGATTTTTCTGAGCGACACGGGCCCATAGCCCTGTTCCCGAAAGAGCCTGGCAGCGACATCCAGAACGCCTTTACGCCCGACCGCGCTGCGCGATGTCTCGCTGACCTCTCCGGCTGTCGTATCCGCCATGCGATTCCCTTCGGTACGATACATAACTAACATCTGTTAGGTTTCTAGCGCCAATGAGTCAACAGACAATTATTCCAAACCTGGCTCGGGTTGGAACTTGTGGAAAATGCCGTCCGGGCAACCGTGATACAGCCGCCCGGAAATGTCAGTCGTACGCCGGACCCCGAACAGGTGGCCCGGGTGGCGGGGATCAGATCGAAAAGCCCCCGCCGCAGATGATGTGCTGACCCGAGATGAAGTTCGATTCCGGCGCACAGAACAAATAGACCGCGCCCGCGGCCTCTTCCGGTGTGCCTACCCGGCCCAGCGGAATCATGCGTTCCATCTGGGACAAGAGATCAGGGTTCACGCCGACCTTGATTTCTTTTTCCTCGATCTTGATCGTGCTGTCGCCGTCTGCACTGCCCTCCGTCAGGCGGGTGCGGATCGGGCCGAAGGCCACGGCATTGACGTTGACCTTGTAGCGGCCCCATTCCTTGGCCATCGTCCTGGTGACACCCAGGATACCGGCCTTGGCGGCAGAGTAGTTGATCTGGCCGGCATTGCCGCCGGTCCCCGCGATGGACGAGATATTCACCACCTTGCGGAACACCTCTTGCCCGGCCGCGGCCTCTTCCTTGGCCTTGGCGCTGATTACCGGCTGGGCGGCGCGCAGGATCTTAAAGGGCGCTGTCATGTGAACGTCGATGATCGCCTGCCACTGCTCGTCGGTCATCTTCTGAACGACGCTGTCCCAGGTGTAGCCGGCGTTGTTCACGATGATGTCGAGTCCGCCGAAGCTGTCCACGCCCGTCTTGATGAACCGTTCGGCAAAACCGTCTTCGGTCACGCTGCCGGCGCAGACCACCGCTTCGCCGCCAGCGGCGCGGATAGCTTCAGCGGCTTCATTGGCCGGGTCGGCGTCCAGATCGTTGACCACTACCCGGGCCCCTTCCGAGGCCAGTTTGAGTGCGATTTCGCGGCCAATGCCTCGGCCCGAACCCGAGACCAGGGCAACACGCCCGTCGAGTTTTCCAGTCATATTAATTCCTCCCGAAAGGCGCTATCAGGCTTTTTCATAGAGTGTGGTGACACAGGCCCCACCGAGGCCCAGATTGTGCTGAAGTGCCAAGCGCGCGCCATCGACCTGGCGCGCATCAGCCTGCCCGCGCAACTGCTGGACAAGCTCGGTACATTGCGCAAGGCCGGTCGCCCCAAGAGGATGACCTTTGGACAACAAACCGCCCGACGGGTTGGTCACGTATTTTCCGCCATAGGTGTTGTCGCCATCATCAACAAACTTCGCAGCCTCGCCTCGGCCGCAAAGGCCAAGCGCCTCGTAGGTGATGAGTTCGTTGTGGGCGAAACAGTCGTGCAGTTCGACCACATCCACGTCTTCGGGCCCGATGCCCGCAGCCTCGTAGACCTGATCGGCGGCGCGCTTGGCCATCGAAAAGCCGACCACCTCGCGCATATCATGGGCTTCGAAGGTTTCCGGGCCGTCCGTTGTCATGGCCTGCGCCGCGATCCGAACCGAACTGTCCAGTCCGTGCTTGTCGGCGAATTCCTTGGAACAGATGATCGCGGCGGCTGCGCCACAGGTTGGCGGACAGGCCATAAGCTTGGTCATGACGCCGGGCCAGACCACCTGCGCAGCCATGACGTCTTCCGCCGTCACTTCCTGGCGGAATAGGGCCACCGGGTTCTTGGCCGCATGGCGGCTGGCCTTGGCTCGGATTTTGGCGAAGGTCTCAAGAGGCGTGCCGAACTCGTCCATATGCGCTTTGCCCGCGCCCCCGAAATAGCGCAGCGCCAGCGGAATATCGG
>NZ_LWER01000027.1:0-9931 GCF_001634775.1 Sulfitobacter sp. HI0027 | reverse complement strand
GTGATCTCGATACTCTGGAGCGCATTATTGATCTGTTACTCCGGTTCAGGTTGCTTCACAAACATTCGGTACAGAGCGCTTGGCATTCTGAAGTGCCTACCAAAACAATCCTCGACAAGCTCCGCAAGTACTGAGGAGTATAGTGAGAGATTACAAGCTTGCCTGTAATATGAATGAGCGGAATTCAACTCGCTTTCCCCAGCCGCTCACCAATGCCTTCCCGGCCCTGAAGCGCACGCCACCAGGGTTCGTTAGCAAGATACCATTCCACAGTGCTCCGTAGCCCTTCTTCAACGGTTACCGATGGCCGCCAGCCTAGCTCATCACGGATTCGGCTCGGATCGATAGCATAGCGCGCGTCATGGCCGGGACGGTCAGTCACAAAGGTAATCTGGTCGGCATAGGATCCCCTCCCAGTCGGGCGCAGTTCATCGAGAATGGCGCAGAGGGTCTTCACCAGTTCCATGTTCGTTCGTTCGTTTTCGCCACCGATATTGTAGCTTCGACCGAGCGCGCCTTTCTCAAGTACCAGCAGTAGCGCATCGGCATGGTCCTCGACAAAAAGCCAGTCGCGGATGTTCGAACCGTCACCGTAGATTGGTAGGGGCTTGCCTGCCAACGCGTTCAGGATGATCATAGGGATCAGCTTTTCGGGGTAATGATATGGCCCGTAATTGTTGGAACAGTTGGTTAGGACAACGGGCAACCCATAGGTCTCGTGCCAAGCGCACACTAGATGGTCAGAAGCGGCTTTTGATGCGGAATAAGGGCTGCGCGGGCTGTAGGCTGTTTTCTCGGTGAACTTCACCGCTGGATTGGCGGGAAGCGAGCCATATACCTCGTCTGTAGAGACATGATGGAAACGAAAGCCTTCAGGGCGGCCCGCTTCGGCCCAGTATTTGCGCGCGGCTTCCAGCATGTTGAACGTGCCAGTGATATTAGTCTCAATAAAATCGCTTGGACCGTCGATCGAACGATCCACGTGGGATTCAGCCGCCAAATGCATCACCGCGTCAGGCCGGTGGAGAGCAAATACACGGTCCAACTCAGCCCGATCACAAATATCTACCTGCTCAAACGTATAGGCAGGGTTGTTTGCCACGGTGGCAACATTGTCGAGGCAGGCGGCATAAGTCAGCGCATCGACGTTGAGAACCTCGTGTCCGCGCGCGACAGCCAGCCTCACAACCGCTGAACCAATAAACCCGGCCCCACCGGTCACGAGCAACTTCATTGTTCATCCTCCCAAACAAAGGGACTTTCAAAATCTATAAAAGACGGCGCGGCTGCGTCTTTGTCCGATAGCGTGACCTCGACGTTACCCACGCCCCAATCGATACTGATATTGGGATCGTCGAACCGCACCACGCCATCCACTTTCGGGGCGTAGTAGTCAGTGCATTTGTAAATGATCTCTGTATCTGGCTCTCGCGTGACGAAGCCGTGCAGGAAGCCTGCAGGAACTAGTAGCTGTTTGCCGTTTTCGAAACTCAGCTCGATCCCGAACCATTGACCATAAGTAGGACTGCCTTTGCGGATGTCCACTGCGACATCGAACAGCCGCCCGCGCCCACAACGTACTAGCTTATCTTGTGCGTGCGGTGGCGATTGAAAGTGAAGTCCCCGCACCGTGCCAACATCGCGAGAAAGTGAATGATTGTCCTGAACAAAATCAAGGTGCAGCCCTTGTTCTGCCAGCACCTGCTTGTTCCAGCTTTCGCTGAAAAATCCTCGATCATCGCCAAATCTTCGAGGCGTAAGAATGACCAGCCCAGCAAAGCCTGTTTGTTCGACGTGCATGCATTCCCTCTTTACAATTTACTGATTACTGACGGAACGCCAGTGGTTTCACCCAAGCCTACATGTTGCGCTAACAACCCAGTCACGATTTTTCAATGCGAAAATCTTGGACCGCGAGCAATCCGATGACCAAATAAGGCGTTCTTCCCGTGCATGAGTTGAGAACCTGCACAGGGGTCCGTTTTTTTAAAATGGCGCCGAAGCTCCGTCGATGCCTATCCTTTGGGCAGGGCTGCGCCGAGGCATCATAGTCCTTCAATGGCGGGGTTGATCCTTCAATGTCGAGCCGCTACGGAGGGGCCGTATATTTGAGAGAAGACACAACCACTGGCTGCAGTATTGTTGAGGCAATATTACGTGAAAAATGTTTATATAACCGGAGCTTCCGGGGTAATTGGTTCCGAGCTCGCAGCCGCCCTCATAAGTGGTGATGGCGCTGAGAGCGTGAGGGCCGTGTCGCGGAGGCCTTGTCCTACTCTGGCGGCGGATCACCCTGCCCAACTTCAAGCGAGAGCAATTTTTGACGGATCTTGGCTTGCTCCGGACGACACCGACGCTACGATCCTACACTGTGCTGGTCTTTCTGATCCCCGGTCCGTTTTTCGAAATTTTGCGGTTTTGGCGCATGAGCACATCTTGCCGCATGTCGAAATGGTCGAGGCGTTGCTTGCGCGAGGGTGGCGTGGGCGTCTGGTGTTCTTTTCATCTGGCGGCGCCGTCTATGGCGACGCGCTCCGTTTGCCGATCCGCGAAGATCATCCAAAGGCACCAATCAGCATATACGGGCTCCACAAGCTCATTCTCGAGCGCGCCTTTGCTCAGTTGGCCGAGGATCGCGGATTCGAGTTGGTGATTTTACGTGTCTCAAATCCTTACGGGTCGATGGTCAGTAAGCCCAACCAAGGCGTCATCCCGATCCTGATCAAATCCATGCTCCACGATACCGAGTTTCAAGTTATCGGTGATGGCCGCGCCGAGCGTGATTATCTAGAAATGAGCGATCTGATTGCCGCAATCCAGAAAGCGAGTGTGTTCGAGATGCGCGAACCTGTCGAAATACTAAATATCGGCAGTGGAGAGCGAACATCGCTTCAGGGCCTGATCAAAACTCTTACCGAACTGACCGGGCGCAAGCTCAGGACAACCTATTTGCCAAGCAGGATCGATGTGCAATCCAATGTGCTTGACTGCGGCCGGGCGCGCGAAATGTTGGGCTGGGAAGCAAAAATATCACTTAACAATGGGCTTGTGAAACTCGTGGAGCGCATGAATGTTCATCACAACAGAAAGTAATCAAACAGCGCTCGACCCAAAGCGACGCACAATGACATGGCCTGGTCCGCGGATCCTTGTGACCGGTGCTGAGGGACAGCCGTCCCGCGACTGGATTGCATCGGCGGAAGTGTATTATTTGGTTGTTGACCTTTTGGTGGCTCCTGTTAGCCGCTTTGATGCCCTGCGTAATGTATTGAACCGTGCCGCCCGCGCTAGGATCAACCTGAGAGGGCCTTTGCTGTTTAGCAACAAAGCCATCCCTGATAATGAAGTCGGGCGTCTCGAGCAGGCAGTGCGTGATGACCCTTGGCTAATCGAGGCCACCGCCGACCCCGTGGATGGTAAATTCACGATGTTGGTTCTCGGAGAGAGTGTTGTCACCAATCCGTTGTTCAAGAACTTTTTCGGTAGCTTGCACGAAGGCGTTACGGAAATGCAGACCGGGAATTGCATTACTTTGATGCAGGAACACCTAGTCTGGCGCAGAGAAGGGCAGACCGAATGAGCCTCCAGAACTTGTGGCAGGAAATTCTCGCTGACACCGGGATTCCCGAAACACGGCCTGATTTCCGCTTTGATCCGTACTTTTATGGCGCTCGCTATCCCGATCTTGTCGTCAGCGGAGTCGATCTGCAAAGACATTTCGAGACCTGTGGTAGGGCCGAAGGACGTTTTGCGAACAACTACCATGAAACGCTGGAGCATCTACCCGAACTTGACAGGCGTCTGGCCGAGATTGCAGTTGATCCACGGTTGCGCGCCGAGATCGAGCTTGGCACCGGGGATGTTTTCGAGCTGATCTTTGAGCTCTTGTCGGTCGGCGACCCGATCGACAGGATGCTGTCAAATTTTTCACAGCGTCAGTATTTTCAAGCATATCCGGATGTCGAGAAAGCCGGCCTCAATGCCTTCCACCATTACCTCCGCTTCGGGGCTAACGAAGGGCGCAGGAGCTTGCGCGAGATCCGTGAGAGCCAGTTTCGAGGTGGTCAAAAATTCGATAAAGCCAAGCCGACTTGTGCGATTTGCATACACACCTTGTCTAGGTCCGGCGCGCCGATCGTTGCGCTTGATATGGCGAAAGGTATTGCGAAAACTCACAATGTCGTTGTTATGGCCCTGCAGTCGGGGGAGCTATTGGAGAAGTTCCAAGAGACAGCTTTTACTGTTCTGCTTAGCAGTACGCCAGACGAAGATCTTGATTTTTTCCATCTGCCAGACGTAACGAATCTTGATTTTGCAGTTCTCAACTCGGTTGAAAGCTTTCCATTCGCCAAGGCTTTTGTGCGGCGATCGGTTCCTTTTGCAAACTATATACACGAGTTCGCGGACAACATGCCGGTTGGTAAGTGCTTTTGGAGCGCGCTGTTCTCTGATCTCGTCATTTTTAGTTCGACGACTGTTCGGGATAGTTGGTCTGGTATTCTCACAGACATGAGGTTCGATGTAACCCGTGACACTGCAGTGATAGCGCAACGCGAGTTGCGCCCGGGCACGCCATCCAGAAGTGAATTTAAGAAGGCACGTGATCATCTTTCCCGTCTTCTTGGTGTTGATTGCTCTAGCCGTCGTGTAGTCTATGGCGCAGGAAACGTTGAGTGGCGAAAGGGGGTCGATCTTTTTGTGCTCACTGCGCAAATGGCACGCACTCTGGATCCTGAAACGATATTCGTCTGGATTGGGGATAGGCGGAACCATGAGGACATTCACTTTGGCGTCTGGCTTGAAAAGCACTTAAAAGAGGCTGATGCAGATAACCCGACAGGTAATCTGTTCTTTTTGCCGGCAGGTGATTACTATTCGGATTTAGGTCGTGCGGCTGACGTGTTCTTTCTGCCTTCGCGGCTTGATCCCCTGCCCAATGTCGTCTTTGACGCGATAAATTTCGGCTCGCATGTGGTTCTTTTTCAGGGGGCTACCGGGTTTGATGATGACTGTTACGCGTCGTTTGATAAGATCGTCCGAGTTGGGTATGGCGATCTTGTATCTGCTCGCGATGCACTTCTTTCTGTAGGCCAAAAGCAACCATCAAGAGTCAGTTTGGGAGCATTTGGTCGAACGAAACCAGCCCCAGATATAGCTCTAAAGATATCCCACGCATTGCACGAACGACTTGCCGCTCGACGCTATTTGGTAGCGGGTGAAGGTGAATATGACATTCCCATGCTTTTTTCCACGCGCGAACAGGATCGCGAGGCGCGCAGGAACGAACGTGAAAAGATGTGGTCCTACAATCGCCTTTGGGTTTGGCAGTCCCGTGCTCAAGCGGAGGCCGAGTTGGCTGCGTCCGACAACTGGATGCATCAAAACAGTCGCATCGAACGTTTCGCATGGTGCGACACCGTTCCGTCTTTTGATTTTTCTGTACACATTCATGCCCATTACACTGACAATATTGGCGGCGATCTACTTTATTATCGGGCCCTACAGGAGGCACGGCGCATCGTCGTAACAACTGATACTCAGGACAAGGCAGCCCGAATTTCTCAGATTGGGCAGCAGGCTGGCGTTGCGGTGGACACTCTCGTGGTTCCCAACAAGGGTCGTGACATCCTGCCTTTCATGCAGCTTTTTACTAATGGCTATGCCCAAGAGGACGAGATCTGGTGCCACGTCCATCAGAAGAAGTCTCTTGGGGTGACCGACGCGGGCGAGACCTGGCGTCGCTTTCTTATGGCGATTCTACTGGGGGATGATACCCGGCTCTCATCCGCTCTAGAGCATATTGCCCAACCGGAAACAGGTCTTGTTACGGCCTTTGATCCTGGTGTCAGCGATTGGGCTGGATCGCGCCGCCTTTTGCCGCAGATTGCGCAGAAGCTGCCAGGGCCGATCCCTGAGCATGCGCTGCTGTTCCCGGTAGGTAACATGTTCTGGACACGCGGAAACCTGGTTGCGAAGATGAATAGCATATTCGGGAAGGACTACCCTTGGCCGAACGAGCCCATCGCCACTGACGGTACCGTATATCACCTGATTGAGCGGCTCTGGCCGGCGGCAGGCGCGATGGCCGGACTGAACGCGGTGTTCCTCGACAAACCAGACCAGCAAAGGGTGTAACCGAAATGCGGATCGTCTTTCATATCGGGATGGGGAAAACCGGAACCACGTCCATTCAGCACGCCTTGCGCACCAATGCCGAGGCACTATTCAGTCAGAAGGCGGCCTATCTGAGCATGTGGTTCGACGAGATCGACCCGGCCTATAAGGGCGTCGGAGGCTTCACCCGTTTCATTGCCGGAAGTGAGCAGGAAAAGACTGCGAGAGCCGATCGTTTTCATGCGTATCTGCTTGACCGTGCTGAGAGGGACGGAGTGGAAACGTTCATTTTCTCCAATGAAGGAGTGTTCCAAGCTGGGGCCCAGCTTGGGCCATTTTTTCGCACCTTAAAAGCACATGGTCTGCCCATGTCCTTCTTGGCTTATATGCGTGATCCAAGGGCGTGGCTGCCATCTGCTTACACGCAATGGGCGATCCGGCACAAGACGAACGAAGGGCCAATTCAGGATTTTCCAACCGCCGCGCGGCGCCTGATCGGCCAATATGAGGGGATCCGGTTTTGGCAGCAGAATTTTGGCGATGTCCTGACAGTGAGACCGTTTGAACCCGGTTTCGATGTCGTGCAGGATTTTGCTGCAACGGTGGGTCTGACCCTACCGGATACCAAAACGCGCAAACTGGAACGCGCGGAACCAGCGGATACCTTGATGCGAGCGATGTTCAACACCCGCTTTCCTGGCCAGGTTCTGCCTGACAGGTTCGATCGGTTTGTCACCAACTCCTCTCATGCGCCGGTCCCGTCCACGCATGAGATGGCCGAGCGTTGCTTCTGCCACGACGGCGCAGACGAGATCATCGCTGAAAAACGCAACTTGTTCGAGCATATTCGCGATGCCGTCGGGCTCGATTTCCTTGAGGGAGAACCGCGCCAATCGAAATCACCAGATGAGGCCGAGCTTCAGCGCCGGGTGATCGACTATCTGGTCGAGGTGACCTTCGATCAGGCGCAGCGCCTCAAACGGTTGGAGCGGCTTGTCAATGAACTCAAGGCGCATGGTGACGGATCGTGAAAATCATCATCCATGTCGGCATGCCCAAGACCGGGTCAAGCTCGATCCAGCAGACCTTTGCCCGCCTCAACCATCCTGATCTAAAATATATTGATTGGGACGCCAGCGGCAACCACTCTGCCCTGTTTGTCCTGCTGTTCCAAGACGTGGACAAGCTCGCCGAGTTTCACAGCTTCAAGGCACGCGGACCCGAGTTTATCCGCGACCTGCCAGCGCTGCGCGAAGAATGGCGCGAGCGGATCTCGAGGGAGCTAGCCAATGCTGACAATAAGACGGTGATATTTTCGGGAGAGGCGATTTCCTCCCCAGCATTTGAGAATGCAGCGCAACGCATGCATGATTTTTTTGCAGAGTTCTCGCACGACATCACAGTAATTGGGTATTCGAGACCACCTTCTGACTTCATAACTAGCGCTTATCAGCAGAACTTGAAGATTAAAAAAGTTTCATCGGTTTCTAGAAATGACAAGTCACCACAACTTGAAGCCGTTCTGGAGATGCCACGGTATCGCGCGCGTTTCGAAAAGATAGACCGAATTTTCGGGCGCGACGCTGTGCGCCTCAGGGAATTCTCGCGCGAAAGCCTGTTTGGCAGCGACGTGGTGCAGGATTTCGCGCACGAAATCAGCGTGGCGCCATTGGCCGAAGATCAGATCCTTCGCACCAATGAAAGCCTGAGCCTCGAGGCCGTAGCGCTTCTCTATCTTCACCGAAAGTTGAGTGGGGGCTTCGTTTCTGGATTCAAGCGCGCGGCCGAGGCGAACATGGCCTTCATTTCCCGGCTTGCCACGATAGGGCGCCGCAAATTCGCCTTCTCCCCGCAAATGCTCGCCCCGATCCTGGAAAAAGAGCGTGACGATATCGCCTGGATGGAAGAGCGCCTCGGCCACCCGTTCTCGGAGGCGGGTACTGCACACCCGGATGCAATCGGTTCGCTCGACGATCTGACCGTTATTGCGCTGAAACAATACGACACAGTGCAGGAATTGCTGGGCAAACAGGCCACGTCAGGGGGGCAGGCAACCACCGAAACCCTTGTCCACGCGCTTGAACGATTGCGCGAAAACTGTTACTTAGAAGTGTTGAATTCTGCATCGCAGCGACGCGCAAAAATTGCGTCACGATTTTTAATAGAAAAAGGTAAATCTACCATGAAAGCCACGACCGATCGACCGGAACCGACCGAAGCGGAATTGAATATCCGCCGCAAGCTGGCGCATGTTCTTTGGATCCAAGAAAACGAGAATACGCTGCCAGAGGATATGGATGCTCGTAAGGAAATGTTCCAATCCTCTAAAGTTGGTTATTTGAGAAGGGCTAGAAATCTAGTGCAGCGCCTCAAGAACCACGGTATTGAACTGACGGAACAGCCTGATTGAATTGGGCGGGAGTCTCTATATCCGAATGGTGATTCGTGGAAAATGCATCATTCCCGGCGGAGGGGACAATCTCCTCCGATAGAGCCGTCATTGTCGGGGTGCGGCAGACACTTTTCTTGCGGGGTGGGAGTAACCAGCTCTTCCGGCTGTATGAACAGCCTGACTTTCTGGATGATGCCGCCCTCGCATCCGCCTGGGCAGATCTGTCGCTGGCGCGTCAAAAGCGATCTGACGAATGCGGGACTCCCTTTCTGCAACTTGTCATCCCCGAAAAGACGTCGGTCTTTGCACCGGTGTCGCCCATTTCAAACGCTGGCGAGACCAGGCTTTTGAAGCGCACGCGGGGCCGGATCGCACGGGCGGTGCGGCCCCGGTCCTTTCTGGACTGCCATGCCCTGCTGACCCAGACCCTGGCGCCCCTGTCCACCTTTCGGCGACTCGATTCTCATCTCTCCACCTTCGGGGCACATACCATCGTGGCCGCCAGCCTTGCGCGGCTGGGCCACCAGGGTGCCCTGCAAGAAATGCGCAGACCTACGATCTGGCGGAAAATGGCGTCCGACCTGGGCGAACGTTTTCCCGAGATCGAGCAAGAGGATATGCTGCTGGTCGAACGCCTGCGCAATGCGGCGGGCGAGGATCTGGAGCCTAATCTTCTGTATCAGCATGATCCCGGCGAAAACCATCTCGGTATGGTTAAGAAATGACGCTGCACCAACGCCCCCTTGCGGAAAAAGGTGCTGGAGTTTGGAAACTCGTTTTTCGGAAATGGCGACCATTCCGGAAAACTTTTCTGGTGGTATTCCCGCCTTTTCCAAGATTTCATGTTTGTGTGGTCACCACAGATAGACTGGGGCCTGGTGAGCGAGTACCAACCCGATTATCTCCTCGCTCAAACCATAGAGCGCTTTCTCACCCGCGTGCCGGAGTCCTAAAACCACTTGCTCGACATCAATGCGTCCCCGAAGGTTAGAGAACCATTTTGCACGTCCAAATCGTCATGGCGACCCTATTATTTAGCAGCCGGCGCCCTTCAAAATGGCGCGCGCCGCCCGTTATGGAAACCGCGTGTAATCATGGTTATGGTAAATAACCCCGTGGCGCGGGATCATTCGCGGCCATAGATATCCTCATGGCGCAGGATATCGTCTTCGTTCAGATAGCTGCCGGTCTGAACCTCGACCAGGTAAACCGGCAGTTTGCCCGGATTGGCGAGCCGGTGTTTGGTGCCCAAAGGAATGTAGACACTTTCATTCTCTGTCACGAGACGTGTTTCGTCGCCGATCATCACCTCGGCTGTGCCTTCGACCACCACCCAATGTTCTGACCGGTGATGGTGGCTTTGCAGGCTCAGGGTGCCATTGGGATGAACCATAATCTGTTTGACCTGAAACCGCGGCCCCTTGG
>NZ_LWER01000026.1:0-6602 GCF_001634775.1 Sulfitobacter sp. HI0027 | reverse complement strand
GGTGCTGGGGATCAGTTCGTATCGCTTCGCCACCGCCTTGACCGTCTCGCCTTCAATCAATGTCTCAGCAACAATCCGAGCTTTCAACTCAGACGGCCAATTCCGCTTCCCGTCCGCACGACGAGGCACCATTGCCAGAAACTCGCTTGTAGCTCCCATCGAGAAACTCCCCACAAAACAAAGAAGCCTCTGAATCGCAGATCAAGCGCTAAGCTGTAAGTGTGGGAGCGGCGCACCGCATACGGTTAAGAAAAGACCACAACATTAAGCAGCTCACCTGTAGTACTCGGGCATAAAGAGGCGCTTCTTGACGATCGGAAATCATGACCAACCGGGTTTACACGGCTGGTCGACATAAGCGGCCCAGAATGGTCACTACTGAATGTTCAGCATTGCTGTGCAGCTTCCTGAAAGGTCCCGTCGGCCGCAGCCATCACGACCTCGTCTTCGGCCATCCATTTGTTGGTGATCAGAAACCTGCGGACCGCGTCGGGGGCTTCGGAATAGAGCACAAGCGCGAGGCTCTCTTCAGCCCGCGTGCAGGTAACGTATAGCAAACGGCGGGTGCGCTCGATCGTGGTTTCTTCGCCCTGTTCCGCCTTTTTCTGAGAGGCTGGGGACAGGCGCTTTACGTCAAACAGCGTCTCGTAGGAGGCAAGGCCCTTGAAGCGTGTGTGGGCGTCATCAGCGATCACCATGACCCGTGGAAATTCGAGCCCCTTGACCCCTTGGTGGGTGCCATATGGGCTGCGGTCTTCGACATAGGCGAGGTAACGCGCCACTTGGGAAAACGGCGCCTTAAGCGCTTGCGTCCAAGCCCCAGTGATAGCGGTCTCGGGGGGCGGTGTGGCCTCGGGCGTAGTCAGGTCCAGCTCGGCAAGGATGTCGGCCATGTCTTGGGCCATGGGACTGTCGTCAGGCAAACACGGCCGAAGCTGGTCAGGGATCGGGAACAACCGGTGCTCGGCCACGACCGCTAACACTTCGGCACAACTCGGGTCCCATTCGTCATTGAATAGCGTCATCAGCGCTGCGACGCCCGCCCGCGCCGCGTCGAGGCCAGTAGCCTGGCCTCCGCGCCCCGTCCGGATACCTCTCTTATCGACCAGCGGTGAGCCGTCGCGCAGCACTGCCATCGCGGCAAAGGCATCCCCATTCCTTTGTGCCGTCACCAAAGGCAAGACCCGGTGGGTGAAAAGCCGCATCGCGGGCAAGGTGCCATCGCGAAACCCGTCCTTGAGCTTGTCGGGTTTGCTCAGGGGCTCAAACAGCTCACTAAAGCCAAGACGCGCGGCGGCCATGTGACGCTCGATCGTGAGGGTCTTGATCGCCTCCGCGTTCTGCCACGCGGGGTCTCCGGTGACGCGGGCCATCTCCACGCAGGTTGAGACTTCAAAGGTTGCTCGATCCGTGCCTTCACTCGGCGCAAGAAAAACACGCACGGTGCCACCCGGTTTATCTTCGCGCGCCCGCTGCTGGCGGCCATCTTCATCGCGCCGGATCGAATTCGCCAGGTCCACGATCCGCTTGCGGCTGCGGTGGTTCATCTGTTTGGCCGGTTGCGCAAAATCCCCCACTCGCTGGTCAAGATCGCGCAAACCATCAGTATAAATGCGCTGCATCGTGTCCCCGAGCAGCCCTAGGACGATGCGACCGCGATGGCGCGCCTCGAATGTCAAAAGTGCCTCCATCAACGGTTTCATCGTGTCCTGGCTCTCGTCGATCAGGATGAACGGATAGCGTGCCAAGACGATGTTCTGGAACGTCTCGCTTTCAGTCAGGAAATGCGCAGCGAGCGCAATGACCTCGGTATGTTGCAGCGCATCGCGGCCGAAATTGTCCCCCTCGGGCGCATAGGTGAAGGCGCGGATTTCAGCCAGGCGCTCCAGCCGCTTCGTCTTGGAGGCCATCTTCTTCTCGCGTTTGTCATGGGCGTCGGTGCCCGAACGGCCCTTCGCATGGGCTGCTTGGATTTCGGCAATCTCTGTCTGCAAGTTGCTCTCTAGCCAGCCCCGAATATCAGCTGAGCGCCCCTCGATGAGCGACCAGGCGAAACTGTGGATAGTCTGCACCTGAAACACCGGATCGGCCTTGACGCGGCGTGTGATCTCATCTGCGGCGGCGTTAGTATAGGTGATGACGGCAATCTTGCGGCTGTGTTTGCGCAAGGTGGTCAGGATCTGTGTGCCCAATCCCTCAAGAGCCTCCTTGAGAGATCGCGTCTTGCCCGACCCCGCCCCGGCAAAGAGAAAGAAGCTGCGCGGCTGATCGAGGGACAGGCACTCGCGAATCGTCGCGTCAGCGCCCGCGTCGCGGGTAGCGTCGGTCATATCTGTCATGCCGCGCCCTCCACGCCCTTTAGCTGGCCCGCGAGCCAGGTAAGGCCGGTGTCGATATATGGCGGCGCGCGCAACGCTTTGATGTCTTTGATGTACAATAGATCCAGTGCGAAGGCGGCCTTTTCCGGTCTTTTTGCCAACCTTTCAAAGAGTGCATTGGCGAGGTCTTCAGGGGCCTGAGCCTCAGCGATGGATTTGGCAAAGGCACGGGTCATAACGCAGGAGAACTCTGTCGCTGCGGCGTCCGTCACGGCTTTGGGGTTGGTCAGAACAAGAGCATCCTCGAAGGTGCTGGGCGTGACGTTCGTGGACACCGAGCCAAGTGTCACGTTTTGCGAGGTTTGATAGCTGACGGCGATGGGGCGGTCAGGGGCCGTGTGACACAGGGCCTTGGGAGGCGAGGCTAACAACGCATCGATCTCTGCCAGCTTGGGGAGCCAGGTTTTTAGTACGTGGTTGGCGGTGGTTTGAGCGGCCCTGCAGCAAGGCTGGACCGATTCTTTGACGACCTTCCCGCCTTTGTTGACCTCTGCCACCGCGTCGAGATCGGTGATGATCAGCGTCGGCACTTCCAGCGCCTCGACCAGAGGCCGCAGCCTATGCGCGTGACTGCCCCCCAGTTCCAAAAAGGACAGATAGGCTGCAGCCAAATCAGGGTAGTGATGCTGGATCAGATGCGGCAGCAGAATCCGCTCCGCAGCACCCTCAATCACGATGATGGCGTCTGCGAAGAATAGATCAAAATGTGTAGTCAGCAGATAGCGCGTCACGAAGCGATGGGTTTCATTGTCCGCACCAAAGAGCCCAGTCATATTCGCCACACTGGCCGTGGGCACAACTCCGTGACTTGGCAGCTCGCGCTTGAAGTAACGCAGCTCCTCAAACGCGGCGGCGTGTGCGATATGGCCCGAATGGGTGCTCACGACCAGCTGAGTGGTAAAGGCCGAGCCCTCCTGCTCCAGATCTTTATGGTTGCGCAGCACCTTGTGTGCCCTAGCCATAAACACCTGCTGCACCTGAACATGCAGGTGCGCCTCCGGTTCCTCGATCAGCACCAGTTGCAGGGGTTCGATACCCTTGTCGTCTGGGGTCACCGCCTTTGACTTGAACTTTCCTACCTGCATCCAGTCATCACGGAAACGCATGAGCTGAAACACCATGGAGATCAGGTTCTGGAAACCCAGGCCGTTGTAGCCTTCTGGCAGTTTCACCCCGGATGTGTCGCCCGAGATGTCGTATTGCACCGCAGCCGGGTGATCGAGCCCGTCAACGGGTTTGATCTGAGTGGCTATGAAGAGTTTCGGATTGTTCAGCCCGCCGGGGTAGCCGAGACTTTCCAGTTCCTTGATAGCATCAGCGAACCCATCCTTGAGCCGGGCATTAAAGGTGGTTTCGGCATCATGGATTGCCTCGAGCGCTTTGACATCGTTCGGCGTGGGGTCCTTTTCGGGGTCGATATGTTTACGGAAATAGGGCTGTATCTGGCTGGCAATCTTGCGGCTAGTCGCGCTCATCGCTTCATCGTCGTCGCCGTTACTGTCCCCTGCGTCTGCGAAACCGCGTTGCGCGTTGATCTCACGAATGTGGATGAGTCCAGCAAAGGGGTTTGAACCGATCCCCTCCGCCAATGGCGGCAGGGGATGCGGCTCCACCGGCCCTGTTGTGGTGAAGCACATGGGATCCAAAAGATAGGCGTTGAGTTCGAATAGGTCCCGCAGTCGTTTGTCCAGAAACTCCCGAAAATCGCGCGGCCAAAGCGCGAACCCTTTGGCCGTTGCGCCGCCGGGTTGCAGCGTTTGAGCGGCTTCTCGTGCAGCCAGGTACTGCGCCTTGATGTCCGACCCGTTCTTTGGCTCAAGTCGCAGGCGTACCCCGAGCAGGCCACCTGTCCAGGTAAGGGTGGGGATCAGATGCGCGACATGGTGAAGTTCTGAGTTGTCTGCGTGGAGCCAGACGTCGATGAACGGAAGCTGGTCTTGGAGCGGGCTGAGATCCGCCTCGGCCTCCGGTGTCCAAGTACCCGCAATCTTTTCGATAGCGGCCCAGTTTGAGGCTGAAACATCACGCGCGTCGATACCGCCCCGATCCTTGAGGAATTTGCGCAGCGCCTTCATGGCCGATGTCTTCCCGCTGTTATTGGCCCCGACGAGCAGAGTTTGTTTGTCCGACATATCCAGACGGGCGCGTCGTAATTTTCGAAAATTGAAAACTTCAATGCGTGTGAGCTTCATAGATTTGGTGTCCCCCTCGCAGGAAATGCTACGATAGTTTCTCTATATATACTCGTCCTGCGGGTGTGTAGCCGTGCTCAACCGTCAGGGTTCTCCCACTATTCACTGTCTGGCTATTCGCTTCGCAGACTCACGGGAGGTGGGGTGGAAATCGCATAGTAGGGCTTCGACTTCTCATCGGCCGCGAGGCGTATCGCCGGAGGCCTTGCCGCTAATAAATGCACGGGGCTTCGCTCAGAAATACTGAAACGATAATCCGAACGGCGGACTTTACGCTCAGCATCGGCAACGCGTTACCCGAAATCGACTTGTGAAGCTTCCGCCACAACCCCAGCATCTTCCAACTGCTCCCGATCGGGAAGATCGCGCAGGGACTCCAACCCGAAGGCGACGAGGAACTGCTCTGTGGTGACGAAGGTGTAGGGAGCGCCGCGCCGAGGCGACCTTGGCCCGGTCCCGATCAGGTCGCGCGCATGCAGCCGCCCAATCAGATCACGGCTGATCTCCTTACCGAAGATGTCCTTCAGCCCGTCGCGTGTGATCGGTTGGTGATAGGCGATGGCGGCCAGGACCGCGACGTCGAATTCGCTCAGGTCCAGCAATTGGTCCCCGATATCTGCCGCCGCGCGGATCGCGGGGCCGTAGGTGGCGCGCGTGCGGAACATCAAGCCCCCGGCGACCTGGGCGATCTCGAAGGCCCGCCCTTCCAGATCGGCGGCAAGGTCCTCGACCAGCAGGTCGACCGAGGCCCCCTGCCCCACCACGCGCGCCAGGTCGTCGCGCGGCACCGGCGAGGCAGAGGCAAAGAGCACCGCCTCGATCCGGCGCATCCATTCCCGCCAGCGCGCCTCCGGCGGCAGGTCGAGCAACTCACGATCCAATTCGGGGTCAGAGCGATCCTTCGCCATCCCTACACTCCGTAGAGCCGGAAGGTGTCGCGCCCGGACAGTTCGCGTACCGCGCCGAGGTCAACCAGCCGGTCGCAGAGCCGCCGCGCGGCGCGATCCGGCAAGGGCAAGGCCGAAGGCGTCACAGCATCGCGGGTCAGGAACATCTCGACCGCGTCGACCGCCCCCTTGGCACGCAGCTTGGGTGCGACCGCCTTCAGATGCGCCGCCCGACGCGCGAGGTCGGCAGCATGCCTGGCGGCCTCGATCACTGAAGGGATTATTGCCCGATGACAGGCCAAGCGAAGGTCATCGCCTTGCTTGCGCAGGTCGGCGCGTTTCAGGCCAGGGGCCAGCAGCGGCACGAGATGATCCCAACCGAGGGCCTGGGAGAGGGCCGCCTCCGCAAGGATCAGCGCCGCAACCTCTGCGCGCGGTGCCGCGCGAAATACTGCCTCGAGCACCATCGCAGCTCGGCCAACGGGCACCCCCTGACCCGCATCTAGCCAAGTCGCGATCTGGCCTTGCTCGAGGGTCGGCAAGGCTCGGCCCAGAGCCTTGATCGACACCGGCCGCTCCACCGCGCGCCGCCACGCAAGGTAGGTTTCACCGCCCGGTCCGGGAAGATCGCCGGGGCGCAGTAGGTGCACCGCGTCGCGCAGGTCCCCTGCCCTCTCTGGTCGGCCAGAGAACGCGACACAAGCCTCCGCTGCGCGCAGCGCGAGCCGGTCCCGCAACAAGGCTTGGGGCACCTCCGCGCGTCCGAGCACAACATGCAGGTGGTTCAGCGCGGCACCCGACAAAAACGCAACATCTTCAGGGGTTTCAGGACGTGCTGACGTGACCCATGTAGGCATCCGGAGTATCCTGGTTAAGTCGTCGGTGGGAACTTGCAGGGCGTTTGGCATGTTCAAAGCCTATAACACGACGGCGCTTTTCACCAGAAATTATCACTGAAAACGCCTCACCTTGCGTGGCCTCATTATGTCCAATAAGTTTACATTATCGGACGTAAAAATGATATGCTCAAAAACATGGGTTGTCGTTTTAGTTTCATGGGTGGATTCGGCCAAAATCCCCCCTCTCGTCGAGGAAATTTCCATTTACCGGTGGACAGGCCTCTTGCTCAACCTGTGGACTCGTTC
>NZ_LWER01000025.1:0-8825 GCF_001634775.1 Sulfitobacter sp. HI0027 | reverse complement strand
AAGCGTGGCCGTTGGCAGGCCTTCACGGCATTCCTCGATGACGGGCATATCTGTCTGACGAATAATGCGGCCGAACGCGCTTTACGTGGCGTGGCACTGGGCAGAAAGTCGTGGCTCTTCGCAGGCTCAGAGCGCGGCGGTGAACGGGCTGCCGCCATGTATACCCTTATCGTCACCGCCAAAATGAATGACATCGATCCGCAGGCCTGGCTCGCCGATGTTCTCGCCCGGCTGCCCGACTTGCCCGTCTCGCGCGTGCATGAACTTCTGCCTTGGAACTGGAAAGCTCTATCCCTTCCACAAGCAGCCTAACCATGCAGCTGAACAAGGTGTATTCCGTCAAGACAATCGACCGCGTCGCTGTCGAACTGGGCGAAACCGTCAATAAGATCTTTGATCTCGCCACCGGTATGGAAACCGAAGATGGTATAATCTGGGTCTACGGTCCCAGCGACGACGGTGTCATCGCATTCACTCCAATCGGGATCGAAAACCTGCAAGAGCTCATCGAAATGGACCGTGATCGCGAGCGATGACCTACCTGTGGCCTACGCCGGATGCTTACGCAAGAGCGACCCGCAGGTGGCATTGCTCTTTCACTTGAGCAATGTCTGCTTTTAGGCGATTCTGACAGCGTATCTTGAATGCGGCAAAGAAAGCCTATGTTCAAATCCAGCTCGCACTCACCGCGGAAAATTGATCTCGAAAATTGTTCCTGGATCATTCTCCGACACGGTTATTTCCGCGCCATGCAGATCGCAGATCGCTTTTGCTAATGCCAGGCCAAGGCCATTCCCTGGACTATTTCGGCTTTTTTCGCCTCTGAAGAACCGGTGAAAAATCCGGTCTTGATCCCGGCATTCGATTCCCGGCCCATCGTCAGTTATCTGCAAGATCAGCCCTTCTGGGGTATTCTCGCCCGAGACCAGAACTTTAGACCCCGCCGGACAATGTTTGATCGCGTTCTCGACAAGGTTCGACAGTAATTGCGTCAGAAGATTTCCATCACCAACAACCTCAAGCTGTTCGTCCGGTATCTTAGTGGTCAACTCAATGCCAGCATCTTCGGCCGTAGGTTCAAAAACTTCAGTAACATTGCCTATGACTTCACGCAGGTCGTTCCACGCAAACCTTTCGCGACGATCACTCCCCTCAATCTGCGCGATGCGCAAAAGGGCGTTGAAGGTCGCTATGATTTCTTCAGTTTGATCGAGGCTGGCAGAAATGTCGCCCGGGTTGATAGTCGGACTGTCTCGCAGCGTCTCCAACCGCTGCCGAAGATGCTGAAGCGGTGTGCGCATGTCATGGGCAATGTCATTGGAGATTTGTTCTTGGCTTTCGAGCAGGCGTTTGATCTGATTGAGCATACTATTGATCTCGGTTGATAACCGCGAAAGATCGTCGCGTGCCTTTGGGGCGGTCGAAATACGGGAAGCGAGGTTGCCAGAGGAAACCTCCGCGAGGGTATTGGATATCGCCGTAATCCGTCGCTCGGTAATGCGGCCGATCCGAATACCGACGATTAGACCGAGGATTACGACTGCCAGATAGCCGACCACCAAAGCCATGCCGAGCGCTTCCAGTATCTCCAAGACGATATGGTCGCCTGCCCCTTGGATCAGGCGGTAAGGGCCGACGTCATCTGCGCGCAGCCAATAGCCAGTGACTTCGTCGTGAATCTCTCCAGCAAGCGGCAATTCTTGTGCCGAAAGGTAGTCGGGCAAGGGGCTTTCAACGGTCGAGGACAAGTTGCCGGAAACAATCGCGCCCTCGGCGTTCAGAAGTTGGTAAACCCGGGCATTTTGAAAACTGACTTCGGCGAGGGCATCGACGCGGTTGACCAGCACCTCATCGCCGCCCAACTCAAAGATCTCAACGAGTGTGGCCGCATCGCTGCGCATTTGATCGAGGACCCAATCTTGGACTTCGTATTGCGTGAACCAGTAGGCCAATGCGAAGACGAGCGCAGAAAGCACCGAATAGAGAAACGAGTATTGCAAAGACAGCCGTATGGATGTCCGCAACGCTGAAGGACCTTTTCGCTTAGGGTTATCCATGAAGGCTGTATCCAGCGCCCCGAACGGTATGGATCAACGGCTGCTCGAAGGGTTTGTCGATCTTGTTGCGCAGACGGCTGATATGCGTTTCGACGACATTGGTGTTCGGGTCGAAGTGAAAATCCCAAACTGATTCCAGCAACATGGTGCGTGTCACCACCCGCTCGGCGTTCTTCATAAGATAGGATAGCAGGCGAAACTCGCGCGGCTGCACGGCGATCTCCTGACCAGATCTGCACACAGTATGACGGATCAGGTCAATCTCCAGATCGGCAACCTGAAGTCGCGTTTCTTCGGCCTGCATCGGGGGGCGGCGTGCAAGTGCAGTTAGGCGCGCGGAGAGCTCAGAAAACGCAAAAGGTTTCACAAGATAGTCGTCCGCCCCGGCTTCCAATCCATTCACCCGGTCGTTCAAACCGCCGAGCGCGCTCAAGAATAGGATCGGCGTATCAACATTTGCGCCGCGCACTGATTTCACGAGGGTCAACCCATCCAAGCCGGGCAGCATCCGGTCGACTACGATGACATCAAAGTCATTGTCCAGCGCATCGAGGAAGCCTTGCTTGCCATCTGACGCATGTTTCGTCACATGACCAAGCGCCTTTAGGCTGGTGCAGATATACTCAGCCGTCTCGCCATCATCTTCTACAACAAGCACCCGCATCTGCGTCCAAGCTCCATAAGGTATTGAGAAAATAGCTTGCTTTGCGGCTTTGCACCATCTTCGTAATATTACGGATCGGTATAGTGCCGACCATCTTTCGCAGACCACCACCGTCTTATGCCCTGAGAAAAAGGACAGGGCATTATGGTCGCAATAGATCCGAAATTCGCAATATCCGTGCGGCACGAGCGTGAGAGGCGCTTCGCTTTAACCCGCAGTGACCAACGGTTCCTGCTGTTTGCACTCGGGGCATTGTTCGCTGTGCGCCTGCTGGCAATGTTCTGGTGGCCTTTCACAGATTCAACAGAAGCCCGTTATGCCGAGATCGCGCGTAAGATGGTCGAGAGCGGGGACTGGGTCACACCTCAGTTCGACTATGGCGTCCCGTTTTGGGGCAAACCTCCCTTACATACTTGGCTGTCTGCCTTGGGGATGAAGCTCTTTGGCGTTGGTGCCTTCGGCGCACGGATATTCATATTTGCTGCGTCATTGGGGGTGTTAGGCCTTCTTTTCACTTGGGTGCGCCAGCATCGAGGCGCAGATCAGGCTCTTGTCGTGACCACGGTGCTCGCCTCATCTTTTATGTTTTTTGGCGCGTCGGCCTTCGTGATGACGGACATGGTCATGGTGCTTGGCACTACTTTGAGCATGATCGGCTTCTACAACTGTATGATGGACAGCCCCTCTCGCAGGGCATGGGGACGGTGGTTCTTTGTCGGCATCGCGATCGGTTTTTTGGCGAAGGGACCGGTCGCGATTGTAATTACGATGATCGCGCTTCTGCCGTGGCTCGCGGTGACCGGACGCTGGCGGGAATTACAGGGGTTTCCTTGGCTGTCGGGGCTGTTGATCGCGGCGGCGCTGACCCTTCCGTGGTATATCCTGGCCGAGATCAAGACGCCGGGTTTCCTGCGCTATTTTCTTGTTGGAGAACACTTCCAGCGCTTTGTCGTGCCGGGCTGGCAGGGGGATCTCTACGGGTCCGGCCATCAGCAGCCCAAAGGCCTGATCTGGCTCTATGCTTCGGCTACGTTTCTGCCGTGGAGCTTGTTTTTCATAGCCTTACTTCCCCGGGCGGCATCTTGCGTCAATGAAATGACTGGCAGTGACCGTGATTGGCACAGCTATCTTGCACTTTGGGTCGTCGCGCCGCTGATCCTCTTCACGCCCGCCGCAAACATTTTGCCGGCTTATGCTTTGCCCGGGCTTCCCGCCGCAGCGGTTCTCCTGGTCTCGCTTTGGGCTCAAGTGAGGGGGCAGCCGGGGTGGTGGACTCGAAGAGCCGCAGCCGTGGCCATCGGCCTCGTTGGGGCGGCATTTCTAACGGTGACTATTCTGGCGCGCTACCAGCCAGAAAGCGTCACCCACCGGTCCGAGCGCGCCTTGGTAGCTGCGGCGCAAAGTTTCGACCCTGATGTGCAGATTACATATTGGGGCGGTCGCAGCTTTTCGGCCGAGTTCTATACGCGGGGCCAGGTCCAGTTCACCGAGCGAACCGCGAAATTCGATAGCTTCGCTGACAATGGGCTGCGCGATGCCGTGGCGATCCCAAGGTCCGTTGCGTCAGAACTTGCTCCGTTCTTGGGACCGCAGTTTGGTTCTATCGGACATTATGGGCATCGTATTTTGTTCGTCGAAGATCTGGATCAGGAGGTAACACCATGAACCGTCGCCCCGAAGGCTTTGGTAAGCCTCAGATCGTTCCTTCTCCGAAACCTATTCCTGATCTTTCTTTTGTGATCCCCGCTTTCAATGAGGCAGGCAATATAGCCAGGACGGTGGCTCAGGTTGATGCGCATGCCCGCAGGCTGGTTAGTAGTTTCGAGATCATCATTGTCGACGATGGCAGCTTCGATTCCACCTTTAAGGAAAGTCGAGCGCTCTGTGCCCAATATCCTCTTCGTGTGCTGCGGCTGTCGCGTAACTTCGGCAAAGAACAGGCGATCATGGCCGGTTTGGAGCGCACCGTTGGGGCGGCGGTAGTCATCCTGGATGCTGATCTCCAAGAACCCCTTTCTCATCTCGAAACCATGTTGGAACATCGCGCGGAGGGGTATGAAATGGTCTATGCCGTCCGCGCGCAACGCCGGGACGAGACATGGCGCAAACGGCTCTTCACCCGCGCATTCTATGCACTGCTCAATATCGGTAGCGACACCGCGATACCAGCCAATGCGCGCGATTTTAGGCTCATGGATCGACGGGTTGTCGATGCGCTCTGCGCCTTGCCTGAGCGCAATCGCTTTATGAAGGGGCTGTATGGCTGGGTCGGCTTTCGCACCAAAGCTGTGGCGATTGAGTTGGCCCCGCGGGCGACCGGAGCCTCTAAATTCGGCTTTGCTGGCTTGTTTAAGTTAGGTTTGACCGGCCTTACGTCCTTCACCGCATGGCCGTTAAGGGTTTGGACGGGGATAGGTATGACCATTGCTACCTGTTCGATCCTCTACGCCCTCTGGATTGCCGTCCGCACCCTGATCTTCGGCATCGACGTGCCGGGTTGGTCGACCCTTGTGGTTGCCGTTATGTTATTGGGCGGGGTGCAGCTTATCTCCATCGGTGTGTTGGGCGAATACCTCTCGCGGGTCTTTACCGAGGTCAAAGGCCGTCCTGGCTTTATCATCGCAGAGGATTTTTCCGCAAATTCGGAGCACCTGTGATGTGGCGCCAGTTGTTGCGGTTCGGGATGGTCGGTCTGCTCGCGACCTTCGTTCACATGATGATCGGCTTTCTGCTGATCCAGTCGACCTGGCATCCTCTTTTGGCGAACCTGCTCGCCTTCACAATCGCTTTCGTGGTCAGCTTTATCGGCCATCTCGGGTTCTCCTTTGCTGATCAGGAGGTCAGCGCATCAAGCGCGCTGTGGAAATTTGCGCTTGTCGCCCTGATCGGCTTTGCCTTTAACGAAGTGCTTCTGATCATGTTGCTGTCCGAAGAGGATCTTACTGACACGGTGAGCCTGTGGATCTCAACCGGGTGCGCGGCGGTTTTAACTTTTGCACTCAGCAGATTTTGGGCATTTCGCACCCCGCACAAAGCTGGCGGGCCGGTCGATGTGGAACCGTCTGCCAATCTAACCAATCAGTAATCTGGTGGAGACGTTCCCGGCTACAAGCGTCGGTTAATTTTTAAGGCGAGGCTCCAGTTGGGGGCCGTGCAAAGAAGGAACACCACGATGAAACGTATGATTTCTCTTCCCACAGTGATTGCCGCTGGTGCAGTCGCGATGGCCGGAATGGCATTGGCTGAAACAGAGAATGCGAAAGAAATGACACTGTTCTCTGAAGTGCAGATCGACATCCAGAAAGCACTCACCGTTGCTTTGGAAGGCGTGGATGGCAAGATCGCCTCAATTGAATTCGAAAGTGAGGATGGCAAGGCTGTCTACGAGGCAGTCGCCGTCGCCCCGGATGGGTCCATGACCGCGATACTTATCAATGCCAATGATGGCACCGTGATCGCCCAGAGACCCTACATGGCCGATGACGACGAGGAAGATGACGACAACGGCTAAATCTACCCCGGCACGGCGGAGGGTCATCTTGCTGCCGCGCTGGAATTTTCCTTTCCCTTCATCCTAAGCGCCTCCGGCAATCTGAGCGACACCTTACCAATTGGTAACCTTTCGGTAAGCCTTTGATCAGTCCCCAAACTCTACAGGTGCTTTTAAGGAGAACCCGATGAAAAAGACCGTCTTTCGAATCCTGCTGGCGTCAGCAACGGCCCTCGTTCTGATTGGCGGAACCGAAGGACAGATTTTCTCCATCGCGGCTTCCGGCACCCGGTCACTGGCCAGCCCTTCGCAATCGCAGTTGTTCGACAATAACCGGGTCCACAAACTGGATGTGACGCCGCCTTTCTCTGTTCTGGCAGCAGGTGACGTCGCCTCTTGTGCAAGCAGGGGTTATCTCAGCCGAATGGACAGAAACCTGCGCTATGCGGTTGGTCTCCCCCGAGCAGAGGCCGTGCCGAACGAAGGCATGATCGAAACCACCAGTATCTTGGATCAATATCCTGAGATGGTGGTGCTCGCCCTGGGGGATCTCGTCTACAAACGCGGCGAAGCCGTGGGCTTTGAAGATTGCTACGACCCTTATTGGGGAGCTGCATGGGCCCGCACATGGCCAACCCCCGGAAACCACGAATACCAATCACCTTTTGCCTATGCCTACTACGACTACTGGCAAGATCGTGCGGGGCCAGACCGAAACGGCTATTACGCTCTGAAAGCCGGGAACTGGTTGATCCTGTCGCTGAACAGCGAGATTGATGCGTCCCCAGGATCTGCACAGGCAGAATGGGTAAAGGAAGTGCTCGCAGCGCATACAGACAGTTGCACTGCGGCGTATTTTCACAAACCGGCATATTCGAGCGTGGCACGCAGCCGAAGTGGCGATGCGCGGGCGCTGTTCCGGCTCGTCGCTGAAGCAGGCGTCCGTTTTGTCTTACATGGACACAACCACTTCTACGAACGCACTGCGCCGCTGAATGCCGAGGGCAAACCGGATCAGGGCGGCACGATCGCTTTCGTGGTAGGGGCCGGTGGCAAATCCACACGGGGCAACCTCAAGCCTGCGGCCTTCTCCGAGCGACTAATTACCGGGACAACAGGCATGTTGAAGCTGACCTTCTCAAATAAAACGGCCAGTTGGACCTACCTCACCGGTCCCGGATCAATGGAAACAGACAGCGGCACGGTCCAATGTTGACACCCGCAGTCCAGCACAGCCACCCGCAAAGGCCCGACCATGTTTGACTTTATCACATCGCTACTGGCTTCCATGGGCAGCCTCGGCGTCGCGGCCCTCATGCTGATCGAGAACGTCTTCCCCCCAATCCCTTCGGAAGTCATCATGCCCTTCGCTGGCTATCTCGCGGCGAGCGGTGACCTCTCCTTCGTCAGTGTAGTGATCGCAGGCACGATCGGTTCGGCGGCCGGAGCCTTTCTGTGGTATTGGATCGGCACATTTGTATCCGAAGCACGATTGCGCAGCCTCATCGCTCGGCACGGCAGGTGGCTTACCATCTCAGAACAAGACCTCGACCGATCCCTTGCGTGGTTTCGGCGCAATGGCGGCAAAGCGGTCTTTCTGGGCCGAATGGTGCCGGGTGTGCGAACGCTGATATCCGTCCCCGCTGGAATGACAGGAATGCCGCTGTTACCATTTTTTCTCTACACCGGGTTGGGCAGCCTGATCTGGACGGTCGCCCTCACCATTTTAGGCTATCTGCTGGAAGCGCAGTTTGCCAAAGTTGAGACGTGGATCAATCCGGTGACAAACGTCCTGCTTGGAGGCCTATTTGTGCTTTATGTCTGGCGATTGCTCCGCCCCAAGGTAGAAAAATGACGGCGGTGACACAGCTTAGTTCAAAAAGCTTGAACCACCGATTGTTTGCGGTGACCCTCTTCGCTAAAGCAGCCTTAGGCGTTCTCCAAATGGCGACGGCTGCGGCGATCTTCGCGGGGGCCGCAGAGCGTCTTCCTGCCCTCACCCAATGGCTCTTTCGCGCGGAACTCGTAGAAAACCCGAATGATTTCCTCGCCACCCGCGCCATGTCACTCGTCGGTGTCATCCCAACATCGGATATGTCGTTCTATACCACTTACTTTCTGGCGCATGGTGGACTTCATATCGCGATTGTCGTGGCCCTGCTTTACGGTGCAGCATGGGCGTGACCTGCCACGGGATTTTTCCTCCACCGTCGATTAGAGTCCGGCCCAACTTGAGGACGGACAATGAAGCGAACGAGATTCACGGACGAACAGATCATCGGCATCCTTGGCGAGCACGAAGCAGGCGCAAAATGCGCGGACTTGTGCCGCAAGCACGGCATGTCGGAAGGCACCTTTTATAACTGGAAGGCCAAATTCGGCGGCATGACGGTGTCTGAGGCCAAGCGGCTGAAGACGCTTGAGGATGAGAACGCCAAGCTGAAGAAGCTGCTGGCCGAGCAGATGCTCGATCTGGCTGCAATGAAGGAACTGGTTTCAAAAAAGTGGTGACGCCTGCCGTGAAGCGCGAGGCGGTCGCGCATCTGAAGGCCCTTCTCGGGCTATCGGAACGGCGGGCGTGCCGGATTGCCGGGGCGGACCGCAAGATGGTCCG
>NZ_LWER01000024.1:0-32455 GCF_001634775.1 Sulfitobacter sp. HI0027 | reverse complement strand
GATGGAAGACGTCGGCACCTTTCTTGTGGCGCAACCGGGCTATGAGGCTGTGCGGCGTTTGCTGCGCTTTGGCGGGGTGAGCTTCAGTGACTTTTTGCAATCGCTCGACGATTTGCCGGACCGGACGCGCCTTGCCCTATCCGAACTGCATTTGCCTTGGGTCGAACTGCGCGAAGACCCCGATGGCCAGTATTCCTTGATCTGCGAAGCCCCGCTCGTTGGCTATGGCTACCTTATGATGGGGGTCTTGCGGGCCATGGCCGATGACTATGGCGCGCTGGTGCTGTTGGAACACTGTGGGCGATCGGATGGCATCGAGGTGCTGAAGATCATTTTGGTCGAGGCCGAGTTCTCGGAAGGGCGCCGGTTTGAGCTTGGGGCGCGGGCATGAGCGGAGGGTGCCATGATCCGGCGGTTCTGGACAAGCTATGTCCGATGCATCTGCTGCTGTCCGCCAGTGGCGAGATCCGCCACGCCGGGCCGACGATTCAAAAGCTGCGCCCGCAGTCCCCGCTGGCGGGGCGGCATTTTCTGGAAACCGTCACCGTTAAGCGGCCCCGCGGGATTGACGGGATGAAAGACCTGCACCGGGCCACGGGGGTAAAGCTGCACCTCGCCTTTCGCGATTCCCCCCGGACCGAGCTGAAGGGGCTGCTGGTGCCCTTGGGGGATCGGCGGCTGATCGTGAACCTCTCTTTCGGGATTTCGATTTTCGACGGGGTGCAGGACTATGCATTGACCAATGCGGATTTCGCCGCCACCGATCTGGCGATCGAGATGCTCTATCTGATGGAGGCGAAATCAGCCGCGATGGAGGCCTCCCGCCGCCTGAACCTGCGCCTGCAAGAGGCGCGGATAACTGCAGAGGAACAGGCCTTTACCGATACGCTGACGGGGCTGAAAAACCGCCGCGCGCTGAACGCGGTGCTAGAGCGGTTGATCACTGCAGGAGAGGGGTTCGCGGTGATGCATGTCGATCTCGACTACTTCAAGGCGGTGAATGACAGTCTGGGCCATGCCGCGGGCGATCATGTGCTGCAAGTCGTCGCCCGGATCATGCAACAAGAAACCCGAAGCTCTGACATGGTGGTGCGGTTGGGCGGGGATGAGTTCACTGTGGTTCTGCCCGATGTGCGCGGCGAGGGCATACTCCGGCGGATTGGCCAGCGGATCATCGACCGGTTGGAAGAGCCAATCCGCTACAAGGGGGAAGTTTGCAAGGTTTCCGCCAGCATCGGCACGGTCTGGATCCAGCGCGGCGACCGGCAACCGCGTGAGGTGGTTCTGGCCAATGCAGATGCCGCGCTCTATGCCTCGAAACATGCTGGCCGTGGGCGCCACACGTTCTTTGACCCCGCCCTGCGAGTGGGGGCCGGGCCTGCTGCCGCGCCCGGTCAAAACGGTGGCAGCTAATCGCTCGGGGCACAGTCACGCGGATCAGAAAGCCATGGCGGCAGTGGACCGCGCAGATTGCCTGTCGTATCACAACGGCATGAAATCGCCCCTGCATCTGCTCCGCCGCCTGCGCCAACGCCTGCACGACGCCCGCCGCCGGGCGCGCTTTGCCGCGTCTTTGCAGCATCTGCATGGGCCAAATAAACTGGACGTCGCCCCGGGCGAGGTGGTGCTGATCGCCTTGGTGCGCGACGGCAGCTATTACCTCGACGCCTTCTTTCGCCATTACCGCGCGATGGGCGTGCAGCATTTCGTTTTCATCGACAACGGCTCGCGCGATGACACCATCGCCCGGATCAAAGCGCAAAAAGGCACGGTGATCGATCGCTGCACCCTGCCGCTGGCCGAATACGAAGACCTGATCCGCCAGCATCCCGCGCAGACCTATGGCAGAAATCGCTGGTGTCTCTATGTCGATATGGATGAGATTTTCGATTTCGAAGGGCGCAGCCAGATTGGCATCAAGGGGCTGACCGCCTATCTCGAACAGCAGGGCTATACCGCCTTAATGGCGCAGATGCTTGAGATGTTCCCCAAAACCAGCCTCGCTGCCGCGGCGGGGGTGCCCTATAAACAAGCGCTGCAATCCTTCCTTTATTATGACATCAGCGCGGTGCGCAAAACCGACTACCACAGTCCGGAGATTCCGTTCTCCGCGCTGCTTGCCGATAATGATCTCTCCAATGATGCGGTGAAGTTCGCCTTTGGCGGCGTGCGCGGCAAGGTCTTTGGAGAGAACTGTTGCCTGACAAAACATCCGCTGATCTTCAACGGGCCAGAGGTCACACCGGCGCCGCATCCGCATCTGTCCTGCGGGCTGCGCGTGGCGGATATGACGGCGGTGATCAAACACTACAAGTTCGCCAATGACGCCGCCGCGCGGGATGCCGAGACGCTGGGCGCGGGCAATCTGGCGCATGGAGAAGACGCGCGCCGCATGGCGGTGATCGGGCAGAACCCCGATGTTTCGCTCTTTTCGCTGGACGCGCGGCGCTGGAACCGGGTCGAACTTCTGTATCGCGCGGGCTTTCTGGTGCCCTCCGACAGCTACAGCGCCCATGTCGCCGCTTGGCGTGATGAGCATGCCGCATGAGCATCGGCGCCGTTGTCATCGGACGCAACGAAGGCGCCCGGCTGGAGCGGTCCTTGCAGGCTTTAGCGGGGCAGGTGGCACAGATCGTCTATGTCGACAGCGGCTCGACCGATGGGTCCGTCGCTGCGGCGCGGGGGCTGGGCGCGGAAGTGGTCGAGTTGGACATGAAGCACCCCTTCACCGCCGCGCGGGCCCGCAATGCGGGCGTGGCGGCATTGGGCGAGGAGATCACGCTGGTGCAATTCCTTGATGGCGATTGCATCCTGCGGGACGGTTGGCTGGCCGCGGCAGAGGCCCATCTGAGCGCGCATCCTCAACTCGCCGTGGTCTGCGGCAGACGGCGCGAGGAACATCCCCAAACCTCGATTTACAACAGTCTGGTCGACGCTGAATGGGACACGCCGCCGGGCGAGGCGCGCGCCTGTGGTGGCGATGCGCTGATGCGGCTTGAGGCGCTGCGCGCCGTGGGTGGCTACCGGGCAGAGATGATCGCCGGAGAAGAGCCGGAGCTGTGCCAGCGGCTGCGCCGGGCGGGTTGGCAGATATGGCGGCTCGACGCCGAGATGACATGGCATGACGCGCAGATCACCCGGTTCAGCCAGTGGTGGCGGCGCAGCCTGCGTGCTGGTCACGCCTTTGCCGAAGGGGCGGCGCTGCATGGCGCTGGTCCCGATCGCCATTGGGTGGCCGAGACGCGCCGCGCCGTGCTTTGGGGCGCGCTTTTGCCTGCGGTGATTTTGCTGCTGGCGCTGTTGACGCCGTGGGCCGCAGTCGGGCTGATGCTGCTCTACCCACTGCAACTCTTGCGGTTGATCTGGCGCGGCGGGGCGGCTTGGGGCTTTTTTACCCTGCTGGGCAAATTCCCCGAAGCCTTGGGCGTGCTCAAGTATCACATGCGCCGCGATGGGCGGATCATCGAATACCGCTGACGCCTAGCGCGCCCGCCAAGCCTCAAGCGTCAAGCGCGGCAGGATCGCGAAACAGCGCGCATAGCGCGGCACCATCCGCGCCGGGCTCTGCAGGGCACGCCAAAACCATTCCAGAGCCAGCATCCGCATCCATTTCGGCGCACGGCGCTGCCGCCCGGCCAAAAAATCCAATCCCGCCCCGACAGAGGCGAACCCCACCCCCGGCGCGATCTCACGCCCGCGCGCGGCGAGCATCTCTTGTTTGGGCGCACCTAGTGCCAGAAAACACAGACGCGCCCCGCTGTTGGCGATGTTGCGCAGGGCGGTATCCGCTTCGGCGCTTTCGGGGTCAAAGCCCATCGGCGGGGCGGCGATGTGGCAAATCTCCAGCCCCGGCACACGGGCCCGCAGGGCTGCTGCGGCCCCGTGAAGGGCTTCCTCATCACTACCGAAGAACGCGATGGGCAACGATTGCTCGGCGGCCAATTCGCAAAGCGGGATGATCAGATCAGAGCCGGGCATCAAGGCAACCGGCTGTTTGGCCAGTTGCGACAGCCAGACAACGGGGCGGCCATCGGCCACGATCAGATCCTGCGCATGATAGGCAGCGGCAAAACCCGCATTGCGGGGCAGTTTGGTCAGATGGTCGAGGTTGAGCGTGGCAAGCGCGAATCCTTGGCCCTTGGCAAAGCGCGCGCGCAGGGCCTGAAACAATGCGGCCCTTGTCGCCACATTAACCACCACCGCGGCATCGCCCTTGCCATACTTCATACCGCGCGCCCCGCCCTTGGGCTGCCACAGGCAGGCGCAAGGGGGGAGGATGCACGCTTTATGTAATTGATTTCACATGCCATCTATCAACCACGCCCGTGCCAGATTGAACCTGCCGCAAAACTAGCGGGATGACAGGGGCGGGGCCAGATGGTATTTTCGCCCCGCCCCATCCTGCCGCGCATTCGTCCGGCTTTCGCGAAGGACATCATGCCAAACCCCGTCGCCTATCTGATGCTGCTGATCTGGCCCTTCGTCTGTCTGGGGCTGTTTCGCAACCTGCCGCTGCAGCGGGCGTTGATCTGGTCGATCTTGGGGGGCTATCTTTTCCTGCCGCCTCTGGCCGAATTCAACCTGCCGCTGGTGCCGGGCCTCGACAAAGTGTCGATCCCGAACCTGAGCGTTTTGCTGATCATCTGGCTGGGCACGCAGGAGAAACTGCAGCTTTGGCCCGCCTCTCGTTTGGCGGGGTTCCTGGTGGTGGGGCTGGTCTTTTCGGCCATGCCCACGGTGCTGACCAATGGCGACCCGATCCTTTTTCAGGCGATCCGAGGGTTCGAGCCGATCCTCTTTCCGGTGGACGCCCTCCCGGGGCTGTCGATCCGCGACATCGGGTCGGTGCTGATCGGCCAGATGCTGATGCTGGTGCCTTTCTTGCTGGCGCGGCAGTTCCTTGCGGACGAAGAGGGCCTGCGCGAGCTTTTGCTGGCCTTCATGATCGGCGGGCTGATCTATTCCGTGCCCGCACTCTTCGAAATTCGCTTCTCTCCGCAGCTAAACACCTGGATCTACGGATTCTTTCAGCACTCCTTTGAGCAGATGATGCGCAATGGTGGCTTCCGGCCCATCGTGTTTCTGCCGCACGCGCTGTGGCTGGCGATTTTCATGTGTATCGCGTTGTTGTCGGCGGTGGCGCTGGCGCGGCAAACCCCGGTGATCGACCGATGGAAGGTGCTGCTGCTGGCTGCCTATTTGGGTGTGGTTCTGCTGCTGTGCAAAAGCCTTGCCTCGCAGGCCTACGCGCTGCTGCTGGTGCCGATGGTGCTGCTGACCCCGGCGCGCTGGCAGATCCGTCTGGCGGTGGTCTTTGCGGCGGTGGCGGTGATCTATCCAATGCTCCGCAACGCCGGGCTGGTGCCGCTCGATGCCATTCTTGCGCGGGCCGAGGCGATCAGCGCGGACCGTGCGCAATCGCTTGGCTATCGGTTCATGAACGAAGAACGGCTGCTGGCGCGGGCTGCTGAAAAGCCGTGGTTCGGCTGGGGCGGATGGGGGCGCAACCTGATCCGGGATGCGACCAACGGCAATATCCTATCGGTCCCAGACGGCCGCTGGATCATTGTTTTCGGCACTTTCGGCTGGGTTGGCTATCTTTGTGAGATGGGTCTTTTGGCGCTGCCGATCTTTCTTATGGGGCTACACCTATACCGACAGGGGGATACGGGCCTGTCCCCTTGGATCGCGCCGCTGCTTTTGATCCTTGGCATTACCATGATGGACATGTTGCTTAATGCCACGCTGACGCCGCTTACTTGGCTTACGGCCGGGGCGATCCTCGGTCATGCTGAGGGGCTGGCGGCAGCGCGCAGGGGGCAGACCGTACTTGATGCCAGCGCAAATCCCGCGTTGCAGGCAAAGCGGACGGTTTTCTGAACTGGCATCTGCTCACCGTTCCGTGAAGCGATTTTGTCCAGAATAGACCCAAGGGCACGCTCTTGGCTCATTTTTGACAGATTTGCCTGTTGTATGCTGCACCCGAAGCTTAAATTGAACCTTGAAGGCTCATCACTGTAGTCGAACGGGCGATGGGACATGTGTCGCAATGAATAGCACAGACAAAACTCTTGCACGCGATGATATCGCGATTGTCGGCATGTCGGTGAACGTGCCGGGGGCCGAAGGAGTCGACGCCTATTGGGCGAACCTCCGCGATGGCGTGAGCGCGCTCAAACGGCGCGACGCGGCCGAGCTGCGCGCCGCCGGAGAGAGCGCCGAACGTATGGCCCGGCCAAACTACGTGCCCGTCACCGCCGAGATGCCCGGCTACGACATGTTCGACGCCGAGTTCTTCGGCTTTTCCCCAAAAGACGCCGCCATCCTCGACCCGCAGCACCGCAAATTTCTTGAGGTCGCTTGGGAGGCGATGGAGCAGGCGGGGCATATGCCCGAAAGCCTCTCTGGCCCCGTCGGCGTCTATGCGGGCTGTGGCATGGGCAGCTATTTCTATTTCAACATCTGCTCGAACCCCGATCTGGTCGATGATGTCGGCATGTTCCTGCTTCGGCATACCGGCAATGACAAAGATTTCCTCTCGACCCGGGTCAGCCATGTGCTTGACCTCAAAGGCCCGTCGATCAACCTGCAGACTGCCTGTTCGACCTCGCTGGTGGCGATCCACTATGCCGCGCAGGCGCTGCGGGCGGGTGAAATCGACATGGCGCTGGCGGGCGGGGTGACGATCGAACTACCGCAGGGCAGGGGCTATGAGTTCAAAGAGAACGAAATTCTCTCCCCCGATGGTGAATGCCACGCCTTCGACCACCGCGCGCAGGGCACCGTTTTCGGCTCTGGCGCAGGGGCAGTGGCGCTGCGGCGGTTGGAAGATGCCATTGCGGATGGCGATCCTATTTGGGCGGTCATCAAAGGCTCGGCGGTCAACAACGACGGCGCGGCCAAGGCGGGCTATCTGGCCCCTTCGGTTGATGGGCAGACGGCGGCCATTGCCCGCGCGCTTGACCATGCGGGCGTGGCGGCGCAGAGCATCGGCATGGTCGAATGCCACGGCACCGGCACCTATCTAGGCGATCCGATTGAGGTCGCCGCCCTGACCCAAGCCTACCGGGCCGAGACGCAGGCCGAAGATTTCTGCCGCATCGGGTCGGTCAAGACCAACATCGGCCATCTTGACACTGCGGCGGGCGTGGCGGGGTTGGCCAAGGCGGCGCTGGCGTTGCACCACCAGCAAATCCCCCCCTCGCTGGGCTATGAAGCGCCGAACCCGGCGATCCCCTTCGAAGGCTCGCCCTTCCGCGTGAACGACCGGCTCTATGACTGGCCCGACCAAGCCACGCCCCGGCGTGCCGCGGTCAATGCGCTTGGCGTTGGCGGGACCAAT
The DNA here is from genome assembly GCF_001634775.1 of Sulfitobacter sp. HI0027. NCBI lineage: Bacteria > Pseudomonadati > Pseudomonadota > Alphaproteobacteria > Rhodobacterales > Roseobacteraceae > Sulfitobacter > Sulfitobacter sp. HI0027. Next base: position 25,113 of record NZ_LWER01000024.1, on the reverse strand, counting down.
GCGCATATGATCTTGGAAGAGGCGCCCGCCCGCGCGGCGTCGGAAGAAAGCGATTTTCCTTTCCATGTGCTCTGCCTCTCGGGCCGGAACAAGGCGGCGTTGGACGCCAACAGCGCCGCTCTCGCGGCGCATCTGCGCGCGCATCCCGAACAGCCCTTGGCCGATGTGTCCTTCACCCTGAAAGAGGGCCGTCGGGGTTTCGACAAACGCCGCATCTTGGTCGCCGAAACCCATGAAGAGGCCGCAGCTCTTTTGGAAGGCGGCGACAGCCGCCGTGTCTTTACCCATGACCACCTTGGCCCCGAGGCTGAGGTCGTTTTCATGTTCCCCGGCGGCGGCGCGCAATATGCCGATATGGCCCGCGACCTTTATGAGACCGAGCCGGTCTTCGCCGAATGGATGGACCGGGGGCTCGACCATCTGGCACCGCAGTTGGATTACGATATCCGCGCGATCTGGCTGCCGGAACCCGAAGACCGCGCGGCGGCAGAAGCCAAGCTGAAACGGCCTTCGGTGCAATTGCCGCTGATCATGATCGTCGAATACGCGCTGGCGCAGCTTTGGCTCTCTTGGGGGGTGAAACCCGCGGCGATGGTGGGGCACTCCATGGGCGAAAATGTCGCCGCCTGTCTTGCCGGGGTGATGCGCTTTGAGGACTGCATCGACCTTGTCCTGCTGCGCGGGCGGCTCTTTGATGAGGTGCCCGCAGGCGGGATGATCAGCATCTCCGCTCCACTGGATCAGATCACGCCGCTTCTGGGAGAAGGGCTTGATATCGCCAGCGTCAACGGCCCGGAACTGATCGCGGTCTCTGGCCCGGACGGCGCGCTAAAGGCGCTGCAAGCGCGGTTGGATGCAGCCGGTCTCGACCACCAGCGCATAGCCATCGACATCGCCGCCCACTCGCGGATGTTGGACCCGATCCTTGACCGATACCGCGTTTTCCTTGCCACGCTTGACCTGCGCGCGCCGCAAATGCCTTTCCTGTCGAACCGTACAGGCGAAATGATTACGGCGCAGATGGCGACAGACCCCGACTATTGGGTCGAACAGCTGCGCAACACGGTGAATTTCGCCGATTGTATCAGCACGTTAAGCGCTGACGCGCGGCGGGTCTTCCTAGAGGTCGGACCGGGCAAGGCGCTTTCCGCCTTGGCGCAGATGAACGCGGATGTGGCACCGGGGCAGGTGATGTCTTCGCTGCGCCACCCCGAGCAAGAAATCGCGGATGATGCCTATTTCCTCAGCGTGATCGGGCGGCTTTGGGCCTCGGGGGTCGAAGCTGACTGGGCGCAGATCTGGGGCGAGGCACGGCGCAACCGCGTGGTGCTGCCGACCTATCAATTCCAACGTGCGCGTTATTTCATCGAACCGGGAGAGGCCGCGACCCGCCCCGCAGAGCAACCGGTGCAACGGCTGGATGACATCAGCGATTGGGGCGCGCTGCCGCATTGGCAACCGCGCTACGCCGAAGGGGATATGGCGCTCTCCGGCCCGGTGAACTGGCTTGTCTTCGCCGATACGGCGGGGCTGGGGGCCGAGGTCGCCGCGCAGTTGCGGGCCAAAGGGCATCGCGTGGTGCAGGTCACGGCGGGGGATGCCTTTGCCCGCGTCACCACGGATCATTTCACGCTGGCCCCCGAACAGGGCCGGTCGGGCTATGACCAGTTGATCGCGGCGCTTCAGGCCGAAGGGCAAATGCCCGACCGGATCGCGCATTTCTGGCTGACCGATGATCAGGTCGCCCCGCGCCCCGGTTCCAGCAGATTTGACCGCAATATCGAACAGGGGTTCTGGAGCCTGACATGGCTTGCGCAGTCCTTGGCCGAGGCCGAGATTGACGCGCCGCTGCACCTTAACGTCTTCACCACCGGTGGGGCGCAGGTCGCGGAAGAGGGGCTGGCCTATCCCGAAAAGGCGCTGATCTCTGGCCCCGTGGGCGTCATGGCACGAGAGGTGCCGGGGCTGACGGCGAGCCAGATTGACCTGCCCGTCGCAGCACCCGTGGCACCGGCAAGATGGTTCGCGAAGCCAGTCGACCCTGCGCCTGTGACTGATCCCGGTGACCTGATCGAAGAGCTTTTGGCCAGCCCGGCCAACCTTCAGGTCGCCCATCGTGCTGGCCGCCGCTACGAACTGGGCTACCGCGCAGCCAGCCTGCCGCCAAGCGATTTGCCGGGGTGGAAGCCGGAGGGACATTACCTCATCACCGGCGGTTTCGGGGGCATCGGGCTGACCCTTGCGGCAGACATTCTTGAGACGCCGGGCACCCGTGTCATCCTGCTGAGCCGCGCCGCGCTTCCGATGCGCCACGAATGGGACAGCTACCTTGCCAGTCACGGCCCCGCCGATGCCACGGCCCGCCGCCTGCGTGCCGTTCTGCGACTTGAGGCGCAGGCGGCGCAGTCGGGCGGGGCGGTCGAAGTGGCCCGCGCGGATGTCACCAACCTTGCGCAGATGCGCCGGGTGATCGACGATCTGACCGCCCGCCACGGGGGGCTGACAGGGGTGATCCATGCCGCCGGGGTGCTGGACGATGCGCCGCTCTTGGCTAAATCCGACGCGGGCATCGACGCGGTGCTGGCCCCCAAGGTGCAGGGGCTGCGGGTTTTGGACCAACTGCTGCCCGATGGCGCGCTGGACCTGATGGTGCTCTTTTCCTCGACCTCTACCGCCAGTCGCGCGGCGGGGCAGGTGGACTATGTGGCGGCGAACGCTTGGCTCAATGCCTTTGCGCAATCGCGGCGCGGCGCGAAGACCCGCGTGGTCGCGGTGAACTGGGGTGTTTGGGCCGATGTGGGCATGGCGGCTGACACGCTTGCGGGGGGCGGTGCCGTGGCGCTGCCTGCCCGCGCGATCAATGCGGCGCTGCTTGAAACCGCAGGGTCAGGCGACAGCGGCGTACCGGAATTCACCACCGAGATCGCCACCTCACATTGGCTGCTCGACCAGCACCGCACCTTGGATGGTCGCGCGATCATGCCGGGGACAGGCTATATTGAGCTTTTGGCCGAGGCGGCGCAGGCTCAAGGGCTGCAGGGGTTCACGCTGCAAGACCTCTATTTTCTGCGTCCCCTGCCGCTGGCCGATGGGGCGCGGCGCAAGATCAAGATCACCCTGACCCCCGAGGGCGCAGGTTTCGCCGCCGAGTTGCGCAGCGCCTGTGTGGTCAATGGCAGGCCCGCGTGGCAGTTGCATGTTCAAGTGCGTTTGACCCCCACGGGGCGCACAGCCACCCCTCTCGATCTTGCTGCCCTCGCGGCCCGTTGCGAGGACGTGGCCGAGGCCGCGCCCGGGGGCCGTCTGCCCGCCGTTCAAGAGGCGCATCTGAAATTCGGCCCGCGCTGGCATGTGTTGCAACGCACCGCTCTGGGACAGGGAGAGGGGCTCGCCGCGCTACGGCTGCCCGAGGCCGCGCAGGGTGATCTGGCCGATGGCTATGTGCTGCACCCTGGTCTGATGGACATCGCCACCGGTTGGGCCATGGCGCTGATCCCCGGCTATGCCGCGCGCCACCTCTGGGTGCCGCTGTCTTATGGTGAGATCACGCTTCACGCGCCGCTGCCTGCCGAAGTCCGCTCGCACGTCCGGCTTGCCGAAGGATCGGCGGCGGAGGGCTTGGCCCGGTTCAATGTGACGATCACCGATGCGCAGGGAGCGGTCCTTGTCGATGTGCACGATTTCGCGATGAAACGGCTCGAAGGGGCCTTTACCGAGGTGCCGCCGCCCGACGCCCGCGAAGTGGTCTTTGAGGATGCCCAAAACGCCGACAGTCTCAGCCCCGCCGAAGAGCGTTTGGCCCGTCTGGTGCGCCAAGGTATCCGCGCGCAGGAAGGGCCAGAGGCCCTGCGCCGTGCGCTGGCGCTGGATGCGCCACAGGTCATGGTGTCCTCACTGCCCTTGCAGACGTTGATCGCCCAAGCCGACGCGCCGCTGACCGATGCCTCCGCCCAAGGGCAAAGCTTTGAGCGGCCCGATCTCGACGGTTCTTTCGTCGCCCCACGCAACGGGATCGAAGAGAAACTGGCCGAGATTTGGTCGAACCTCTTGGGCGTTAGCCCGGTGGGGGTCGAGGATAGTTTCTTTGACCTCGGCGGGCATTCCCTGATCGCTGTCCGTCTGTTTGCGGCGGTCAAGCGCGAGTTCAAGGTGGAATTCCCAATCTCCGTTCTGTTCGAGGCTCCTACGATCGCCAAATGCGCAGCGCTCATCGCGGCGGAGCGCGGAGATTTGGCCCAGACGGAGGTGGCTGATACGGCAGCGGCGGCCCCGCAGCCGCGCTTTGACCACCTCGTACCGCTCAATCAATCGCCGCAGGATGCGACGCCGCTTTTCGTGGTGGCGGGGATGTTCGGCAATGTGCTGAACCTGCGCCACCTTGCCTTGCCCTTTAGCGGCGAACGCGCGGTCTATGGTGTGCAGGCCCGTGGGTTGATCGGTGACGCCGCCCCCCACGAAGAGGTGCAGGCCGCCGCGGCTGACTACATCGCCGAGATCCGTGCGCTGCAGCCCCAAGGGCCCTATCTGTTGGCCGGATACTCCGGCGGCGGGATCACGGCCTATGAGATGGCGCAGCAGTTGCAGGCGGCAGGGCAAGAGGTAGCCGTTCTAGCGATGCTCGACACGCCGCTGCCCCTGCGCCCGACGCTCAGCAAGATCGACAAGGCGCATATCAAATTGGCAGAGCTGTGGCGGAAGGGTCCGGCCTATCTGCTTGAATGGGCGCGCAACCGCTGGGCGTGGGAGCGCGCGCGCCGCCGGGGGCCTCAGGAGGCGGTCGGCGATGGCGAGGGGGGTGCTTCCTTTAACAGTCTGCGCATTCAGGCGGCATTCCTGCGCGCAATGGAGCGCTATGAAACGCCCCAGTGGGACGGCCCGATGACCCTGTTCCGGCCCCCGCTGGATCGGCATTGGGCTGTATCTGCCGGGCAATATGTCACCGCGGAAAAAGAATATGTCTATGAGGACAACCAGTGGCGGCAGTATGCGCCGCGCTTGCAGGTGATCGAAGTGCCGGGCGACCATGTGAGCATGGTTCTGGCGCCCAATGTGACCGTGCTCGCGCAGGAACTGGCCGAGGTGATCGCGGCGGCCCTGCCCGAAGGCGCAGGCCACGACCGCACCCAAGCCACGGCGGCGGAATGATGCAACAGCCGCCCCGTCTTTTGGTCATTATTCTTAACTACCGCACCGCAGAGATGACCCTGCGCGCGGCTGAGGCCGCTTTGGCCGATATGCCCCAGACCCATGCCGAACTGGTGATCGTTGACAACGACAGCGGCGACGGTTCTGCCGCGCTCTTGGCACAGGAGATTGCCGCGCGGGGCTGGGGTGCGGGCAATCGAGTGCGGCTGATCACATCGCCCCGCAACGGTGGCTTCGGGGCGGGCAACAACCTTGCCATGCGGGCGGGGATGTCCGACGGGGCAGCGCCGGATTTCGTGCATGTGGTGAACTCGGATGCCTTCCTTGATCGGGGCTGTATCGGGACGCTGTTGGACCATCTACAGAACCACCCCCGCGCCGGGTTGGCCGGAAGCCATGTGCGCGGCGAGGATGATCTGCCCCATGCCACGGCCTTCCGGTTCCCCTCTGCCGCGGGTGAGTTGGAAGCTGCCGCGCGGTTGGGCCCACTGACGCGACTACTGTCCTCTGCCGTGGTGGCCCCGCCCTTGCCGGAAGAGGCCGCAGAGGTCGATTGGGTGGCCGGTGCCAGTGTCATGATGCGGTGGGATATGCTGGCTGAGATCGGTCTCTTCGACGAAGCGTATTTCCTTTATTATGAGGAAACTGACCTTTGCCTGCGTGCCGCGCGGGCTGGGTGGGACTGCTGGTACGTGCCTCAGGCGCGCTGCGTTCACGTTGGCTCGGTCTCGACCGGGATGAAGGAATGGCGGCGGATGCCGCGCTATTGGTTCGACAGTCGCCACCGCTATTTCGCCAAGAACCATGGCCGCGCCTATGCCGCTTTGGCCACCTGTGCTCGGCTTGCCGGGGGCGGATTGCACCGCCTGCGCTGCCTGCTGACCGGACGCCAGCCAGAAGACGCCCCCGGTTTTTACCGTGACCTCGCGGCCCATGCGCTCACCGCGAGGCGCGCGGCCCCCGCCGTCCAAGACCCAAGCCGTAGCCCCGCCACGGAGGACCGTTGATGACCGCCAGCTTCAAGACAGAACCGTTTTCCGCGCTCTTGATGGGCGACGAATCTCTGACCATTGCCTGCGGCGACATGCTGCTGGCGGGCGGTCATCGGATCGCCGCCGTGATCACCCGAGATGACGCGGTGCGCGCATGGGCCGAAGGGCTAGGGCTGGTCCTCTGCCGCGATGCGGAAGATCTGCTGCCCATGGGTCTGGCCGTCGACTGGCTTTTGAGCATCGCCAACCTGCGGCTGATCCCTCAGACGGTTTTGGCCCTGCCCACACGCGGCGCGGTCAACTTTCACGATGGGCCCCTGCCGCGCTATGCTGGGCTGAACACACCCGCTTGGGCAATCATCAACGGTGAGGTGCGGCATGGGGTCAGTTGGCATTTGATCGAAGCGGGCGTTGATACCGGTGACCTGCTGGCGCAGCGGGAGGCAGAGATCGCGCCCGATGAGACGGCCTTTAGCCTCAACTCTAAATGCTACGCCGCCGGGATGGAAAGCTTTGGCGCAGTGCTGGCCCAGTTGGAAAGCGGCAAGCTGCAAGGCACCGCCCAAGACCTCAGCCAGCGCAGCTATTTCGCGAAGGACAAACGGCCAGAGAACGGCGGGCTGATCGACTTTACCAAGTCCGCAGGAGAGATCAGCGCGCTGGTCCGTGGCTTGGATTTCGGGGCCTATTGGAACCCCTTGACCACGGCAAAACTCGCAGGCGCGGCAGGCGCGGTGCTGGCCGTTTCCCGCGCGGAGGTGCTGGCGGGCCAAGGCGGCACCCCCGGCGAGGTTGTCGATGTCGACAGCACGCGGGTGGTCGTGGCGGCGCGGGATGCCCATATCGCCCTCTATGATCTGCGCGATATGGCGGGGGAGAGTATTGCTCCGGCCCAGTTCTTCGCTCCCGCTGATAAAGTACCCCACACGGCGGGCAGGGCTCCGGCCTCGGCTGAGGAGGCACATTGGCGGCGCGCTTTGACCGGGTTTGACGCGCTGCCGGTCCCCTTGGCCACCGCAGCTGAAACGGCAGCGACATGGGCAGAGCGAGAGATCGCGCTGCCGCAGGGGAGTGACCTTTCGCAGCAGGCCGCAGCCGCAGCCCTCGTCGCGCTGCGCAGCGCCGGAGCAACAGAAGGCGGCATCGCCCTCAGCCGCGAAGGGGAACCCGCGCCGCTGATCGGCGATTGGCTGCCGATTACCATCGCGGCAGAGGCGGGCTTGCCCGTGGCGGAACTGCTGGCACAGGTGGAACCACAACTTGCCCGCGCTAAAGGCGCGGCAGGTTTTGCGCGTGATCTGCCGCTGCGCGACCCGGCGATTGAAACGCTTGGCCCCCCGGATTTTGCGATCTCCTTTAACAGTGAACCGCTCGCGGGCGCGGCGTTGACCCTCTGCCTCGGGGCGGGGGGCGCGCGCCTCTTTGCGGATAGCACGCGACTGACCGATGCCGCGATCGACCTCATCGCCGCGCGGTTAGAGGCGGCTTTCGCCAACATCTCCGAGGCTACGGATTGCGGTACCGTCTGGGCCCATTCTGAGACCGAGATGCAGCTCCTGACCCGCGTTAACGCGACGACGCGCGACTATGAACACCTCACCATCCATGCCGCTTTTGAGGCGCAGGTGGCGCGCACACCCGAGGCCCCCGCGCTGGTGTTCGAGGGGGAGACGCTTAGCTATGCCGCGCTGAATGCCCGCGCCAACCAATTGGCGCATGTGCTGGGTGACATGGGGGCCGGGCCGGGGATGCCGGTGGCGCTTTGCGTTGCACGGGGGATGGACCTGCTGGTGGGCACGCTTGGCATCCTGAAAGCTGGCGCCGCCTATGTGCCGCTTGATCCGGCCTATCCAGCGGACCGTCTGGCACATTACCTTTCAGACAGTGGCGCTGCGGTCGTGGTCACGCAATCGGCCCTTTCCGCCAACCTGCCCGCGCAAGGCGCGCAGGTGTTGGAGCTGGACCGTGACACGCGCCTCGCCACGGCTTCGGACGTGAACCCTGCCGCCAGCGCGGGGCCGGATGACCTTGCCTATCTGATCTATACCTCCGGCTCGACCGGGACCCCCAAGGGCGTGATGGTCAGCCACGGCAATGTGGCGAATTTCTTTGCCGGGATGGACGACCGGATCGATCATGAGGCGGGCGCTGTCTGGCTCGCTGTCACCAGCCTCAGTTTCGATATCTCGGTGCTGGAACTGTTCTGGACCCTCGCACGGGGGTTCAAACTGGTGCTGGCAGGCGACGATAGCCGGGCGCTGATGTCGAACGGGCCGATTGCCACCAGCGACCGCAAGATCGACTTTAACCTGTTTTACTGGGGCAATGACGACGGGGTCGGCCCCAAGAAATACGAGCTGCTGCTGGAAGGCGCGCGGTTCGCCGATGCCAATGGCTTCAACGCGGTCTGGACGCCCGAGCGGCATTTCCATGCCTTCGGCGGCCCCTATCCGAACCCCTCTGTCACAGGCGCTGCCGTGGCTGCGGTGACGCAGAACCTTGACGTGCGGGCCGGGTCTTGCGTCGCCCCGCTGCATCACCCCGCGCGGATCGCCGAGGAATGGGCGGTGATCGACAACCTGACAAACGGGCGCGTGGGACTGGCCATCGCCAGCGGGTGGCAGCCCGATGACTTCGTGCTGCGCCCGGAGAACACGCCGCCGCAGAACAAGCCCGCGATGTATGACGCCATCGACCAGTTGCGCAAACTCTGGGCCGGGGAGCCGGTGGAATTCCCCCGTGCCGATGGCACGCCCCACGCGGTGGTAACGCAGCCGCGCCCCGTCTCGAACAGGCTGCCGATCTGGGTCACCACGGCGGGCAATCCACAAACGTGGAAAGAAGCAGGAGAGATCGGGGCCAATGTGCTGACCCACCTGCTCGGCCAATCGGTGGAAGAGGTGGCGGACAAGATCAAGATCTACCACGACGCCCTGCGCGGTGCGGGCCATGACCCGGCGGATCACCGGGTCACCGTCATGTTGCACAGCTATCTTGCCGAGACCCGCGCCGAGGCCGAGGAAATCGCCCGCGCGCCAATGAAGGACTACCTGCGATCCGCGGCGGGGCTGATCAAACAATACGCTTGGGCCTTTCCGGCCTTCAAGAAACCAGCCGGCACGACGAACCCGTTTGAAATCGACCTCGAAGGACTCTCAGCCGAGGAAATGGATGCGATCCTAGAGTTCGCCTTTCAACGCTATTTCAACGACAGTGGCATGTTTGGCACCGTGGCAGATGGGCTGGCGCGGGCCGAGCAGCTCAAGCGGATCGGTGTGGATGAGATCGCCTGCCTGATCGACTATGGCATTCCCACCGACAAGGTGATGGCGGGGCTGAAGCCGCTGGCCGATGTGCTGCGCCGCGCCAATGCGGGTGGGCAACCGGCAGAGGACGATCACTCAATCGCCGCGCAGATCGTTCGCCATGGCGTGACCCATCTGCAATGCACGCCCTCGATGGCGCAGATGATGGTGATGAACGATGAGGCACGTGGCGCTTTGGCGCGGGTAAAGGCGCTGATGGTCGGGGGGGAGGCGTTGCCCGGCACGTTGTCCCGCGCTTTGCGTGCGGCGACGCTGGCGCAGATCCAGAACATGTACGGCCCGACAGAGACCACGATCTGGTCGACCACCCATGTGCTGCAAGACACCCACAGCACCACGGCCCCCATCGGCACACCGATTGCCAACACGCAGATCCATGTCCTTGACGCCGCGCGGCAGGTGCTGCCGATCGGTGCGGCGGGTGAACTTTGGATCGGGGGCGCTGGCGTGACACAGGGCTATTGGCAACGGGCCGAGATGACCGCCGCGCGTTTCATCGACGATCCCTTCGCGGGCCACGGTCGTCTCTATGGCACGGGCGATCTGGTGCGCATGGACGCCGAAGGCGTGCTGCATTTCGAAGGCCGCGCCGATGCGCAGGTCAAGATACGCGGCCACCGGATTGAGCTTGGGGAAGTCGAAGCGCGGCTGGCCGATCTGCCGGGGGTGCGTCAGGCCGTGGCCCTGCTGCGCGATGATGCGGGGCCGGGTGGCGCGCAACTGGTCGGCTATGTGGTCGCCGATGCGGCGGTCGACAGCGACGCGGCGCGGCGGCAACTGGCCGCCCATCTGCCCGATATCATGGTGCCGCAGGCCATCGTAACGTTGCCCGCCATGCCCTTGACGCCCAACAAGAAAATTGATCGCAAGGCTTTGCCCGCCCCGGTCAAGCGCAGTGTTGCACCTGCCGATGCGCCGCAGACGGCCACGCAAGACGGCAGCAGCCAAGCCGCCATCGCGCAGGTCTGGGGCGCGCTTTTGGGCATCGGGGACATTCGCGGCGGCGATAACTTCTTTGCTCTTGGGGGGCATTCGCTGCTGGCGGTGCAGGCGCATCGCGATATCAAGGCAGCCTTGGGCGCCAGCGCGCTGTCGATCACCGATATCTTCCGTTTCCCGACCCTCGCGGGATTGGCAGCGCATATTGATGGATTGGACGGCCAGAAAGCCGAACCGCCCAAGGCGCCCCCAGCCGCCGAAACGCCTGCCCGGACCGAAACCATGTCGAAACGTCGCCTCATGCGGGCCGAGCGCGCCCGCGGGCGGGGTTGAGGTGACGGCAGAGGCGGAGATCAAGACCGCAGTCCGCAGTCTGTTCGATCTGCCAGTCGCCGTTGCTGTAACCCAGATCGACAGGCCCCATCCGCCATTGCTGGGGAATGAAGCCGCCATCATCGCACGTGCACGGCCCAAGCGGGTCGCCGAATTCACCGCCGGACGCCACGCCGCACGCGAAGCGATGCAGGCCCTTGGCCACCCGCCTGCGCCGGTGCTGGCCAGCACCGACCGCGCGCCGATTTGGCCGCAGGGCCTCACCGGTTCGATCAGCCATTCCGACGTATGGTGCATCGCCGTGCTGGCGCGGTGCTCTGATGTGATGGCACTGGGCGTCGACATCGAAAAAGACAGCCCGCTGCCCGAAGACCTGCTCGCAGAAATCTGTCTTCCATCCGAAATCACCCGCCTCGGGGGCGCTGATCTCGCCGCCGCCAAACGCATCTTCTGCGCCAAGGAGGCGGCCTATAAGGCGCAATATCCGCTCACCAAAACGCTCTTTGGCTCTGATCGGCTGGACGTAACCCTATCGGCCGAAAACCCCGCTTTTGATGCGCAATTTACCCAAGACACTGAACGCTTTAAGCGCGGCGAGAAGCTGCCGGGGCGGGTCGTTTCGGTGGCGGGCCACCTTGTCAGCGGGGTGGCGATTGGGCAGATTGATCGCAAAGGAGCTTGATCTCATGGTCGCACTCTCTCGCCGTGCCTTTCTGGGGGGCGCCGCTCTTGCCAGCCTCGGCGGCGGGTCTTGGGTCTTTCGCCGGGCGCAGGTGCAGGACCGCGCGGAACAACTCTATGCCACGCCGCTGACCCCGCCGACGGGGCCGATGCAGGTCTACCATCTGGGGCATTCGCTGGTGGGCCGAGACATGCCCGCAATGCTGGCGCAGATGGCGGGGGCCGGGCACAGCTATCACAGTCAAACCGGCTGGGGCAGTTCGCTGCGCGACCATTGGGAGCCGGATGTGCCGGTGAACGGGTTTGAGCGCTCTAATGACCATGCGCAGCACCGGCCCGCCCGGGCGGCGATCGGTTCGGGCGATTATGACGCCGTGGTATTGACCGAGATGGTCGAGATTGCCGACGCCATCCGCTACCACGACAGCCCCGACTACCTTGCCCGCTGGGCGGATCTGGCGCGGGCGACCCGGCCTGACACCCGCGTCTATCTTTATGAGACATGGCATCACACCGACGATAGCAAGGGGTGGCTGAACCGCATCGACCGTGATCTTGATCAATACTGGCGGCAGCAGGTGATCTACCCCGCTTTGCAACAATCGGACCGGCCCATTCATCTGATCCCCGCCGGGCAGGCCATGGCAGCCTTTGCCCGCGCAGTCGATGCGGCCGGAGGGGTGGGCGGCATTATCAGCCTGCAAGACCTCTTTTCGCGCGATGAGCAAGGCCGCCGCGATACGATTCACTTCAACGATCAGGGGGCCTATCTTGTGGCGCTGACCCATTACGCAACGCTCTATCACCGCGACCCGGCGGGGCTGCCGCATCAGTTGACCCGTGCGGATGGCACCCCGGCTGACACACCAAGTGCAGAGGCCGCAGCGCTGATGCAGCGGGTGGTCTGGGACGTGGTCCGTGCCCATCCCGACAGCGGTGTCGCGGCATGAGCGGTCTGGGCGGGCTGTTCTCGGTCTTGATGGTGGGCCACAGCCTTTTTGGGGCGGATGGGCCGGATATGTTGCAAGAGGCGCTGCGGGCCGGGGTGGGGCAGGGCGAGGTGCGCGCGCAGATCATCAACGGCGCGCCCCTGCGTTATAATTGGGACGAATCCGACCGGGCCGAGGGCGTGGATGCCCGCACGGTCTTGCCCGAAGGGCAGACCACCCATCTGATCCTGACCGAGGCGATCCCGCTGGCCAATCACACCCGCTGGTCGGATACCGAAGTCTATGCGCAGGCGTTCTTTGGCCTTGCGGCGGCGGCCAATCCGACAGTGAAGGTCTATCTGCAAGAGACATGGCATTCGCTGAAAAGCGGCAGCGGGGAGGCGGTGGCCTATGACGACCACGCCCATATCCCTTGGCGCGAACGGTTGCAGAATGATCTGCCCGCATGGGAGGGGATCGCGGCGGCGGTGAGCGATGGGCGCAGCTCTGACACTGCGACGATTGAGGTGATCCCCGCCGGGCAAGCGATGGCGCGGCTTTACGATGAAATCGCCGCCGAACGTGTGCCGGGGCTGAATGAGATCGACGCGCTTTTTGCCGATGACATCCACCTGAACGATCTGGGCCACTACTTTGTCGCCATGGTGCAATATGCCACGCTGACGGGCAAAGACCCGTTGGGCCTGCCGACGGATTTCAATGACCGTTGGGGCAAGGCGTTCGACACGCCCACCCCCGACCTCGCGCGGGAGCTTCAGCGTGTGGCGTGGGATGCGGTGCGAGAGTATCAGGGTAGCGCTGTGGTGCCGGTGCCGCCGGCCACGCGCCCTGCCGCCGCAAACAATGCACAGACCGCCCCGATTTCGCCCACTGGCCCGCCCGCGGTGCCTGAGCCTACGCCTGCCCGCGATGAGTCTACGCCTGCACGCGATGTGCCTCCGTCCGCTTCTGATGAGCCCGCGCCCGCCCCAGATGAACCTGCGTCCGCTCCTGATGAGCCAGCGCCCGCCCCAGATGAGCCCGAAGTGCCGGTCACGCCGATTGCGAATGCCCCGTTCAAGATCACACCGCCGCAGGATGCCGTCGCAGGCACCCGCAACATGGGCATCGGCCTTGCCGCCATCGCCGATTGGAGCGTGCAGGCGCCTTTCCTCGACCTGATGAAAACCGCCCGTCCGTGGCTTGGGCATCTGGCCGGGCGCTTTGGCGGGATGGAATATGCGCAACTGGTTGAGGGTGGCTACCTTGATGCCGAAGGCTGGCCGGCGACGATGCCCCGCGCCTTGGGCAGCATCGGCACATTGATCCTGACTGACATGCCGCCGCAGGCGACCACGCTTAAGGGCCGCTATCTGCTTCGCTTTGAGGGGCAGGGCGTGATCGAGGTCACGGGCCGGGCCGAGAATGTGCGCTATGGCAAGAACGAGGTGCGGTTCGATTATGTGCCGGGGCCGGGCAGTGTCGACATTCGCATTCAGCGCATGCACCGCAGCGATCCGCCGCGCAATATCACCGTCGTGCGCGAAGACCGCGCCGCCGATTTCGACGCTGGCGCGCGGTTCAACCCCGATTGGACGCAGCATCTGACCGGGATGAAGGTGCTGCGCTTCATGGATTGGATGGGCACCAACGACAGCCCCATCGCCGCATGGGAGGACCGCCCGCGCCCCGAGGATGTGACCTATGCCCTGCGCGGTGTCCCGGTAGAAGTCATGGTCGCCTTGGCCAATGAGCTGGGGATCGACCCGTGGTTCAACATGCCGCATCTGGCCGATGATGGCTATGTGACCGCGTTCGCGACCTATGTCGAAGAGGCGCTGAACGAGGACCGCAAAGCCTATGTGGAATTCTCCAACGAGGTTTGGAATTGGCAATTCGCCCAGACTCAATGGGCGGATGAGATGGCGCAGGCCCGCTGGAATGAGGCCGAAAAGGGGATGCAGTTCTATGGCCTGCGCGCTGCCGAAGTGGCGCGCATCTGGACGGATGTCTTCGGCGGTGAGGCTGAAGCGCGGCTGCGCAATGTGATCGCGAGCCAGACCGGCTGGCTGGGGCTTGAGCGTGAGGCTTTAGAAGCCCCGCTTTACCAAGCTGAAAAAGCAGGAAACCGCGCGCCCGCCACCGCCTTTGATGCCTATGCGATCACCGGCTATTTTGGTGGGGTGCTGGGGCTGGAAGACAACGCCGAATTGGTCAAGGATTGGCTGTCGGAAAGCCTCGAATTGGCCCGCGCCGAGGGGGAAGCGGAAGGGTTGAGCGGCAGTGCTCTGGACGATTATATTCAGACCCACCGCTTTGACGCGGCCACCGCCCGTGCGGCGAAAGACCTGCGCAACGGTGGCATCAGCGGGCTTGAAAACGACACGCTTGCCGACCTTATTGGCCGTGTCTGGCCTTATCATGCCGCCGTGGCGCGGGCGCATGACCTAGATCTGGTGATGTACGAAGGCGGCAGCCATGTGGTTGGCCTTGGGGCACAGGTGAATGACGAAAGTCTGACCGCCTTCTTTTACCATCTCAATTACGCGCCTCAAATGGGTGCGCTCTATACCGATCTGATGGCAGGGTGGCTGGCTGTCGGCGGGCAATTGTTCACTCATTATTCGGATGTCTATGCCCCGACGAAATGGGGGTCTTGGGGCGCGCTGCGCTATCTGGCGGATGAAAACCCACGTTGGGACGCTTTGAACGCATGGAGATAGCAACAGGCGCGTTCGAAGGGGCGAGCGTATTGATCCCCGCCCATAATGAGGCCGACTGGCTGCCCGCCTGCCTCGACGCGCTCTGCGCCGCTGACCCGGTGGCGGGGCCGGTGGAGGTGATCGTCGTGGCCAATGGCTGCACGGACGACACCGCAGAACTGGCCCGCAAAAAGGCCCCCGCGTTTGAGGCGCGAGGCTGGGCGTTGCGGGTGCTGGAACTGGCTCAAGGCAGCAAACTCGGTGCGTTGAATGCGGGCGAGGCTGCGGCGCGGGGTGCGGTCTTGGTCTATCTCGACGCCGATGTGCTGGTCTCACCGCCCCTGCTGGCGCAACTGGCCGAGGCACTGGCCGAGGACGCGCCGCGCTATGCCAGCGGGATGCCGCAGGTCACGACCTCAGGCGATTGGGTGACGCGCCATTACACGCGGTTTTGGCAGACCACCGGCTTCATGACCCATGGTGTGCCGGGGTTTGGTGTCTTTGCCATGAACCGCACCGGGCGGGGGCGTTGGGGGGATTGGCCGGACATCATCTCGGACGACACTTTCGCGCGGCTGAATTTCCGCCCCGAGGAACGCATCGCGGTGCCTGCCCCCTATGCTTGGCCCATGATCGAAGGCTTTGCGCCGCTGGTGCGGGTGCGGCGGCGGCAAGACATTGGCGTGGCCGAGGTCGAGCAGCTTTTCCCCGACCTGATGCGCAATGATGACGCGCATGACCAGATGCGGCCCTTTTGGCGACGCGCGCTGGCGGACCCTTTGGGGGCGCTGGTCTTTGTCGCCGTGCGGCTGACGATCCACGCACCGATCTTTCGCAGCGCAAATCGCTGGGTGCGGGGGCGTTAGCGGGCGGCGTCTTGCATAAAGTCCGCGAGCTTTGCCGCCTCGCGGGACACATCATGGCGCGCGAAGACCCGCGCGCGGGCGTTCGCTCCCATCCCTTCCAGCGTCGAGAGCGGCGCGTCATGCAGGGCGGTCATCGCCTCGGCCAAGGCCGCCACATCGCCTGCGGGCACCAGCCAGCCGGTCTGGCCGGGCTGCACCAGTTCCGGCGTGCCTGCGATATAGGTGGCGATCACCGGGCGGGCGGCGGCCATGGCCTCCATCACCACCATGGGCAAACCTTCGGCGAAACTGGGCATGACGAGCGCATGGGCAGCGCTGAGTTCGGAGGTAACTCGCGCCTCGTCGACCCAGCCGGTCAGGGTGATGCGATTTTGCAGGGTATGGCGGGCGATTTCCGTTTCAATCGCGCGGCGCAAAGGGCCGTCGCCAATCAGCGTCAGATGCAAATCGGGGTGGCTGTCGCGCAGCCGAGCCATGGCGTCGATCAGGGCAAGCTGGCCTTTCTGCTCCACAAAACGCCCGATGGAGACGAGGCGCCGCGGGCCATCCGGCAGGGCGGCGGGGGCAGGGAATTTAGCGGGCTCAATGCCGCAATGCACAACTTTGATGCGCGGCCAATCGGCTGGGTCGGCCCATCGGCACAGTTGACTGCGCCCGAACTGGCTGATCGCCACGGCAAACGCCGAATGATGGATTTTCGCGCTGAGTGACAGCGCGCGGGGGCTGTCGAATTCCTCAGGCCCATGGGTGGTGAAACTATAGCGCGGCCCGCCAAGCAGGTGGCAAAGCATCGCGACCATCGTGGCGTTGGTGCCGAAATGAGCGTGCAGGTGCTCTGTGCCGCTGCCGTCAAGCTGCGCCTGCAGATAGCAAGCCTCGGCCAGATAGATCAGATGGCGGGCCATCCCCGTCTCGGCCCGGCGTGCGGCGTGCCAGACTTCGCGCAGCGCTTTGCCGAACCGGCGGGGCGAACGCAGGACACTGCGCAGGCTGGCATGGGCGAGGGCGGCCCCGCCAGCGGCCAGAACATAGTGGCTGCGCGCCTCTTCGGCCTTGTCCTGCCCATCGACCAGCAGCACATCGGGGCCGCGCATGGCAAAGCGCAGCACCTCATGGCCTGCCGCCTCCAACGCTGCGATCTCGCGGCGAATGAAGGAATGCGAGGGCTGTGGGTAGGTGTTGAGGATATAGGCGATTTTCACGGGGGGCGCGGCCTTGGCTTGGGGCTGATAAACCTTGTTACCCGCCCGCTTGCCACTGGCACAAGGGCGGGCAAGCCTTTAGTCTCTCGCAAAGAATTGGCAAAGGCGCAGCAACGGGTGTTTTCACAGGTTTCCCAAGCGGTGACGGGCAATCGCCTGATGGCACGGGCGCTGCGCTCAACCTCATGGATCGTCTTGGGCTATGGCGGGTCGCAGGCGATCCGGCTGGCATCGAACCTAATCCTGACGCGGCTGCTTTTCCCCGAAGCCTTTGGCCTGATGGCGCTGATACAGGTGGTGATCGTCGGGCTGACGCTGTTTTCGGACGTAGGCATCGCGCCCTCCATCGCACAGAGCAAACGCGGCGATGATCGCGACTTTCTGGACACCGCCTGGACGATTCAAGCGATCCGGGGGCTGTGCCTCTGGCTGGCGGCCTGTGCGCTGACGTGGCCAGTGACGGCGTTTTACGATGAGCCTTCGCTGCTGACCTATCTGCCCATCGCAGCGCTGAGCCTTGTGGTCGCCGGGTTCAATCCCACGCGGATCGAGACGGCGCACCGGCATCTGCAAATGGGGCGGCTGACACTGCTGGATCTGGCGTCACAGGTGATTGGCATCGTGGTGATGATCGCGGGCGCGGTGCTTTATCAATCCGTGGCGGCGCTGGTGGTCGGTGGCGTGGTGGGGGCGCTGGCAAAACTGGCGCTTACCCATGCGTTCCTGCCGGGGCCGGGGAACCGCTTTCGCTGGGAACGGCCTGCGGTGCAGGAGTTGGTGCATTTCGGGAAATGGATTTTCCTGTCGACCATGTTTTGGTTCTTTGCCAGCCAAGGGGACAAGGCGATCTTGGGCAAGTTCCTCTCACTCGAAGGCTTGGGGATCTACAATATCGGTTATTTCCTCGCCAGTTTTCCGCTGCTTTTGGGGCAGAACGTCACCGGGCGGGTGATGATCCCGATCTACCGCGAGGCCGGGGGCGGCGATCATCCCAAGCTGCGGCGGATGCGCTATGGGCTGAGCTGGGGGCTGCTGATGCTTTTGGCCGCAATGGCGCTGGCAGGGCCGTGGCTGGTCTCGGTGCTCTATGATCCGCGTTATCTGCAAAGCGGTGCAATTCTGGTGATGCTGGCGCTGGCGCTGATGCCGCAGGTGATCGGGATGACCTATGACCAAGCGGCGCTTGCGGCGGGGGATTCACGGCGGTTTTTTATCTCCTCGGCCTCGCGGGCCAGCTTGCAGATTGGGTTTCTGTTGGCGGGGGTGATCGCCGCCGGGCTGCCCGGTGCGTTGATTGGCCTAGGCGCGGCGATGGCCCTGTCGCATCTGGTGCTGATCTGGCTCGCGCGGGCGCATGGCGTCTGGGACGCGCGCCACGATTTGGTCTTTGCCTTGCTGGGGATCGTGCTTGGCGCACTGGCGCTTTGGCTGCATTGGGACCGGGTACTGGGGCTCAGCGCCACGGTCTGAGCGGATCAGCTCTTTTGCTTGCGTGCCATACGTGCGGCGCGGCCCTCTTTACCTGCCTTTAAGCGTTCTTGCCATACTTTGCCCAAGGTGCGGCGCTTTTCGCGGGGGCTGAGGTCGGGGATCGACACGACAGGGATGAGCCCCGTCTCGCGCGTCATTTGCCGGGAAGAGCGGATCACCGGACGGCGCAGTTCCAGCAAGAAGGCCACGATCAGGGCAAGCGCGAAGCTGCCCATGCCACCTATCGCCGCCCGCTTTTTGCGGCTGAGAGAGACGGGGTAATCCGGCAGTTCGGCCTGCTCCAGCGTGATCAGTTTCTCACCCCGTTGATCGGATTCGAGTGAGAACCCCACCTCCGCCTCGTTGCGGCGGGCGGTGATCACCTCCAACTGGTCCTGCAACTGGGTCAGGCGACGATCAAACCGGGCCAGTTCACGCTCGACCTCGGGCGAGGTTTGCAGGCTGGCGGTCAGCGATTCGCGCTGCTCTTGCAGCAAATCGCGCTGCGTGGTGAGGCTTTCCAACGTGGCGTCCAGTTCGGCCTGTTCGCGGGCGATGGTGGCGGCGCGGGCGTCGGGGTTGACCCGGTCGCGGGCCAGCCGGGTGGCGATGATCTCGCGGTCAAGCTCAAGGAGGGCGTCGTTCAGGCTGCTGATTTCGCCGCGGCGAAACTGAAGACTGCCTTCGAGAGACAGATCATTCTCGGCCCGGTAATCGGCCAGTTCCGCCTCAAGTTCAGAGATGTCGCGGATCAGGTTCTGCTCTTGGCGCTGAAAGAACTCCAAGGTCTCTTGGGTCTGGCTTTGGCGTTGGGCCGCCGACATCTGGCGGGTGCGATCGGCGAATTCGCGCGCCACGGCCTGCGCATCTGCGGGGTTGTCCATCTCGGCCGTGAAGGTCATGACAGAGATGGTGCCGTCATCGCCAAAGCCCTCGCGCGGGGCGGCCACCCCGGTGATGGTAACCGAACGGCGCAGCAGATCGACCTTTTCCGACATCCGCAGCGCGGTAAGATCGTCATAGAGATCAAAGCGTTGGATGATGTCCACTAGGGTGCCGCGGGCCATCAGTTGCTGTTCGATCAACTGCAGACGACGCGCCGATGACCCCTCTACGGTGGAAGGGGCCAGATCATTGGCGATCTTGGGCTGCTCGATCTGGATGACTTCGGAGGATTGGTAGACATGCGGCGTCGACAACGCCCAGTAGACCGAGGCGATGCAGCCCAGAAGCGTGATCAGAATGATAACGCCCGCCCGACGGCGGAGCATGTCGATGATGTCATCGAATGTATAGATCGGTCCCATGTGCCTCTTTCCAACCTGCCTAAAGCCCCCGACCGTTGCCCGGCGGAGTTTCCCTGCCTAGACCAGAAGACTTGGGCGATAATAGGGCGCTAGAGGGGGCAGCGACAGGGGGTGTCAGGCATATTTCGGCAGGCTGGACGCGCGCGCACGGTTCAGCACGATGCCCAAGAGCGGCACCTGACCTTCGAGCATGCGTTCGCATTCGCGCAGATGCCGCGCCATGGTTTGCGTCCCGTCCGAGATCAGCAACACACCATCAAGTTGCGGCAGGAACGCCGACAGATCGTCATGCTCCAACATCGGCGGCATATCGTAGAGAACGATTTCAGGCTGCAGCGAGGCGCGCAGGCGCAGCAGTGTTTCGGCGGTGGCGCTGTCTTGGAGGATTTCGGCGGCGTTCACCTCGGGCTGGTCATTCAGGCCGAGGGCCAGCGTGTCACTGACCCGCAGCATCCCTTTGCCAAGATCGGCCTGCCCGCTGAGCAGGTCGCTCATTGCGCCGGGGGCTCGCATGTCAAAAGCGCGGGCCAGACCGGGGTTGCGCATGTTCATGTCCATCAACACGGTGCGCGATCCCGGCACACGCGACAGGCTCAGCGCCAGATTGGTCGCCGAAAAGCTGTTGCCGCTGCCCGAGGTGGGGGCGGTGACGGCGATATTGACCCAGCGGTGCTCTAGAGTGGTTTGACGCAGGCGCGTGCGCAGCAGGTCAAAGGCCCGCGCGGCGGCGCTGTTGCGGTGATCGTCGACCAGCGGCATGTCCCCCCCGGGGCCGGGGGTGGCGATGGGCAGGTCTTGCCAACGCGGCGCGCGGTCGTCGCCGATATAGCGCGACACGGCCGGAGCGGCGGTGGGCAACGTCTCGTCATACGCAAGATCGCCGTCGAACTCCTCCTCATGGTCGATCACGGTGCGGCGCGGGCGGATGCTGTGCCGCATCCCCGGGCCGCCAAACTGCGCCGACACATCGCTGTTGTCCGCGCCAAGGGCGTCGGATGCATAGAGATCTTTCATCGTCTTCCCTTTCGATTTTCTGAACATGAGGCGCTAATTTTTTCGTTGTTGCTGGGCGCGGCAAGCATCGCTCAGCACCCGGTCCGGCGCAAGACGACGCCGACGGTTTTGAACAGAATGGTCAGGTCCATCGGCAGCGACAGATTGCGGCGATAGGCGGCGTCGACCTCATTGCGGTAGGTAAAGCGGCTGTTGTTGCGCGCCGAGACCTGCCACAACCCGGTAATGCCGGGGCGCAGGGCGAAATAGGCTTTTGCATCGCCGTACATCTCAAGCTGGTCGGGCATCATCGGACGTGGGCCGATCAGGCTCATGTCGCCTTTCAAGACGTTCCAAAGCTGCGGCAGCTCATCCAACGAGGTTGCCCGCAGGAAGGCGCCAACCCGAGTGATGCGCGGATCGTCCTTCAGCTTTTGCATCTCGTCCCATTCGGCCCGCATCGCCGGGTTCGCGGCAAGGTAGCTTTCCAGCACGGCATCGGCATCGCGGACCATGGTGCGCAGTTTCAGGATAGAGAAGCGTTTGCCCCCCCGCCCAAGACGCTGCTGGGTATAGAAGGGCTGCCCGCTTTCAATCCAAAGCGCCAGCGCGCAAAGGGCGATGATCGGCAGCGCGATGGGCAGGGAGGCAAGGATCAGCAGCCGGTCGATAATCGGTTTCGCATAGCGCCCATAAAGGCCGGTAGGACGCAGACGAAAGGCCGCCACAGCGCGCGGCGCGGGCAGCGCGGCGGCACCCGCAGCAGCAGGCTGCGTGCGGCCCAGCATCGGGCCGGCGAGGGCTTCCATTGAGCCATAGGTATGGCTGTGGGCGTCAAAGTACTTCATTCCAAACCCCCCAGGGTTCATTCGCATTCAATCGGACCTGTCCGGCCCACGGCGCCTTCGCCCCGCTTTGTCTCAACGGCCTAGGCGGCCTATACGTTCAGGTAGGATATGTATCATTTGTTACCACCTTTTCGCCTTATTCGATCCATTTTCTCAGAAACAGACTGTTTCGCAGGAGAGGGGGGTGGCAGAAATTAGCGAGGGAACTGTAGGGGTTAGGCAGGGGGTGCTCGGGCGTGGACCCTGCTGGCATGCCGCGAAAAGAGGGGCGCGGGTGGGCGGAAAGTGTGTATCAAGGGCTTGATATTGTTGTGGAATATCATCTATTTCAGGGCTGTGCCGCGATGCGCTCCGTGTATCGGCTGCTTGCATCTCCTACACTAAGGCACTTGTGGAGGGATGAGATATCGGCACGCCTGCGGTCACCTCTCGCGGAGCTCTCACAAAAATGTCAGGGCGATAAATGGGCGACAGTTGGGCGCGGGTAGGGGATGTGTGAAAGCAAATTCGTCCTGCATGGCAGCAAGATTTCAGAGGATTCTTCGGTTGGTTGTGAGGCTTGGCTTGGTGCGGACCAAGGCAAATACTGAAGACCCAAAAGTTACTGTGTTCAAACGAGAGGAAAGGACACCCTGGGTCAAGATGAGCGTGCCCCGCCACCCACCAGTACAGCAGCCCCTCATTACCACCGACGATTTGTCGCTGGTTGCGTCACACAACCCAGCCGAGGTCTATTCTCCGTTTCAGCTATTGCCGTTCACGACATGTTTTTTGCCGGAACGCTGCATGTCCTCGGCCAAGGGCGTCGGCAGGTCAAAGTCGTCGAAGGTGCCTGCATAGCCGTTCCCGCCCATCCGGCCGAGCGCATCGAGTGTTTCTGCCGCGCCGGTATGTCGGGCTTCGCCATAGGCTGGCGGATCTGACGGATACTGTGCTGGTCGATGGCCTAGTAGCCTCCGCGATCTTTGCCGCTGCGTTGACCTGTTGCTGAATGCACGTGAACTGTAGACCTGCACTGTCGGCGTCAATTTTTGGCTTAGGGTTGCGCGTGGGCGCTAACGGCGTCGCCTATGGGCAAAGCAGTGTCACCGTTCTAGCTCGGCGCGGGTCAGAGAGGTTTTCGGCCCAAAACCTTGAGTGTTACCGCCCGACCAAAACGCATCACCGGGTAGACCGCCTTCGCAACGCGGTCCGAGCTCAAAACCCCTCGCCGCCGCGATAGACGCGAGAGCAGGGCGACAGCTTTCGCGCCATGGAAAACCTCACCGTCAAGATCGACGATCATCCCATCGTTGAGATCCAGACCATAACTATTGGCCCTGGTTCGATCGGTGCGCGCATTGATCAGCTCAACGGCATGGCCTTCCCGAAGTCGAAGGAGCGCGACATAGTTTGCGCAAAAAGGACATTCACCATCGTAGACGATCCGCAGAGGCGTCATGGCTCTTGCATCCTTTTTGTGAACTTTTGGACGGATTGCGGGTCCAACAACGCAACGTATAGCAGCATCATCGTCGCAGAATAGGTGCTGACGGGGAGCAACAGGTAGAACGTCGAATGCATGCTTAACCCGATGAAAATGGCCGTTGCGCGATGGCGCCGGGTAAGGATCGCATAGGCGAGGAAATATTCTACGACCAAGACGGCGCAGGACATCAACGCAAGGAGCATGGGAGAGGCGAGAAGTATCTCAAGCGTGCGACCTGAATAGCTCCAAACGAAAATCTGTTCGAGCCTTTGTCCTGAAATGAAGGCTTGGTCTGATTTGTCCACCGCGGTCCAGAAATAGAGTGCCGACATTTGCAGGGCGATCAGGCGCTGCCCCCACAAGATGCCATGTTCAGGTAGAACCCGATTTCCGCTTTGGATGGCCGTCCATCGGTCAAAGGAATAAGACCGGCCGCAATCCGTAAACATGAGGAAAATACACGATATACCAAGAAGATAGACATGGTGATGATTCCAACCCGCGGTACCAAGGCCTGCTTGTCTCATCCCGTATAGAAGAAATATTGTCAGCCCAAGCAGGCCGATTGACAGTCTGGCGCGGACGCCCAGCAGGGCTGCGATTGCAAAGATAAAGAAGACCAATCCCAGCAGAAGTTCGCTGAATGTTTCCGCCGCGAAGGGTGCGACTTCGGCACCGAAGCGGACAATTGCCATGGTTGCCAGCCCAATTCGCAAAAGCGCAACTGCCCGCGTTGGACCAGTGGCGTCAGGGCCCCAAGCGACGAAGTCGCGCAACATCACCCCAGCGTTCATGGTTGCTCTCCTTCGCTGGAGGCGCAGATATTTTCGATCTTCAAGGCTTGCCAGCCCTGACGGGTTCCAACCGCCCCTTCGAAACGAACCGAACTTGTTTCAGGTGCCGTTGCGCATAGGGGCGCGGCAAAATGGGCGAAATGCTCTGTCGCGAAAATGCGATTCTCGAAAAGGTAGTGCAAAATCAACGGATATTGCTCGATATCTGCCGCTTCCAATGGGGTGTGCATTGTCTCGGCACCATCCTCATGTCGCACGACAAAGCGGCCATTGGGAATGCCCACACCCACCCCAGAGAACATGACCCACTCGCGCAGCCATGGCGAATGGGAGCCGAAGATCTGTCCAGGAGCCGGGCCTAGATAGATCAATACCGCAAACAAACCGAAAGCAATGTGGCGCGCTAACATCGAAAAATTTCCGCTCTGCGGGCGTGACACGGCTTCTGGTGTGGGTACATCGGTCATTGCTGCGGCCTCTTTCACTGCTTGCGCCAGTATCTAGTTTTCACACAACCATGTTAAGAAATCGGGACGAAAATTGGGCGAAATGCGAGCCATGGTTGGGAAACATAGAAATTGCATCGGGTTTGGGCGGTTGGGTGCTTGATAAGTGACTGAAACCCCGCAGTTCACATTGCTCAACGGCAGGGGTGATTTTACTTCCTTCGCTCCTATCTGCCCCGATCTTCGGCACCTGCAGGGAACAACTGCAATCTGCCCTGTTGATTGTCACTGAGAACTGACCCGGTAGCCCCATAAATTGTCACTGAGAATTGACCCATGTGAACACACTTCCCCGACGGTTTTGGTTGGGGGGATTTGGAGTGATCGACATGGGATTTTTGAGTGTCATTCGACGCTGGGCATTGCGTGACAAGATGCCAATCAGGGAGATTGCCCGGCGGACGGGTTTGTCTCGGAACACGATAAAGAAGTATCTGCGTGAAGGTGCGGTGGAACCGCAGTTCAAGACGCCCAAGCGTCCAAGCAAGCTGGATCCCTATTCGGATCGGCTGTCAGCCTGGCTTTTAATCCAGACGCGGAAGTCACGCAAAGAGCGGCGGACAGTGAAGCAAATGCATGCTGATCTGGTGAAGCTGGGATATGATGGCTCCT
>NZ_LWER01000023.1:0-6143 GCF_001634775.1 Sulfitobacter sp. HI0027 | reverse complement strand
TGCAATCATCTGTTTAAGCAGCGGCTGAGCTGGTTCGGCCAACAATGTCGCGATTGCAAAAACCCGGGCTTCGAATGCGGCTTCAAGCGGAGGGAGGTCGGCAATTGCTGTGTCGAGCTGACCTGCTGATCGGGCAAGATCTAATTCTGACAACGCGCCTTGCTCAACTTGCGCTCTGATCAAGGACTGGGTCCGCCGGAGACTCGCGATATTCTGTCGTGTTAAAGCCAACGCTTCCTGAAAATACCGGGCGTCGATATAGTTGGAAACGACACCGGAAACTAGGGCAAGCCGGACAGTGCCTGCATCAAACTTGGCTGCTTCTACACCCGCTGTCGCGCGCTGTGCGTCACGGCGAACACCACCAAAAATATCGAGGATGTAATTCGCCCCGAACGTCGCACTTTCAGAGGGATCACCTGAAATTGGGTCACCATTGTTTCTCTGCGCCTGTGCATCCAGTCCACCTGAGAACTGGTCAGCGATACCTGTCTGCCTCAGGTCTGTATTTGCGGCTTTGATACGTTGTAAAGCCGTTGCAATATCGATGTTTTGTGTGAGGCCTCGGTCTACCAGCCGGTTCATTTGCCGGTCATTTAGCCGTTTCCACCATTCATCGCGCGCGACTTCTCCGAGAGCCCCGCCACCGCCAATGAATGACGTTTCTAATGGTGTCTTGGGTGGCGTATAATCAGGGCCAACAGCGGTACATGAAACCAATGCCGTGGATGCTAAGATAGAAAGCAGATAGGGACGGTTCATTTGTCATTCCTGTATATTGGATCATCTTTTGGATTTGCGGGGGGATTGAGGTGTTTCACTCAACACGCTGTTATGAGTAGCTAAGTATTTGAAAAATATTAGCTTGTATAGAGTTCCTCAGAGCCGTCAAGTTCTAGGGCTGTTTCTCCGGACATACGGTTCATGTCGGTCAGATCCTCTCTTCTAGATCGGCGAGGATCTCTTCGGCGGAGGTGCCGTAAGGCCACGAGTCGGCGAAGCCCGCGTCGGGATCGAAGAGGAACAGATGCGACGTGTGGCCCATGGTGTACCCATCCGGCGCTGCGGCCTCTTCGACGCGCTCAAAGAAGATTGGAAACGTCTCGGACGTGGCGGCGATCTGTTCCGGCGTGCCCGTCAGCCCAATGATGCCCGCATCGAACAGCGGGACGTATTCGGCGAGTGCTGGGGGCGTGTCTCGTTCAGGGTCGATTGTTATGAAAATCGGCTGGACCTCGGCGGCATCGTCGCCCAGACCGTCCATCACCGCCGCGACCTCAGATAGGGTCGTCGGGCAGACGTCGGGGCAGTTGGTAAAGCCGAAAAACACCAGCATCCAGCGCCCCGCAAAGTCCTCCTCGGTTTGAACCATACCCCGGTGGTCTGTCAGTTCGAATTCAGCGAAAAAAGGCGGCTCGGCGTCAGTTCGGGCGCTGTCGGCACGATAGTCAGACCAGAGCAAAAGCCATACGAAGGCAAGCGCTGCCACGCCTGCCAAAACCCAAAGAAATTTCTGTGCCGATGTAAGGGACAATCCTGTGCGCCTGTTTTTGATTCTTATTGCATGTGCGGATACATCCTCTAGCCGCTAGAGGTTCAAGCACAAAATCATGGTATAGCTTGAACTCACGCGTCTGTGAATCCGGCACTTGTTTATTCCGACGGCAAAACCTACACAAACTGTATCTTTTTCATGGAGGCGAAAATGCTCACGATCGGTACTCTGTCAAAGAAGACTGGCACAAAGGTGCAGACCATCCGGTACTACGAACAGATTGGGCTCATGCCCGAACCTGGCAGGACCGAAGGCGGACAGAGGCGCTACGACAATGCACAGCTCGACCGACTGTCCTTCATCCGCCATTCGCGGCAACTCGGTTTCTCGCTCGATGCGATCCGCGAGCTGCTCGACCTCAGCGACCATCCCAACCGGCCCTGTAATGAGGCTGATGCCATCGCGCGTCGCCAGCTCAAACAGGTGGAGCAGCGCATGGCCCGCCTGAAGGCGCTGCGCACGGAACTGAAACGCATGGTTCACGAATGCAGCGGCGGGCGGACGGGAGATTGCAAGGTGCTTGAGGTGTTGCGGGACCATTCGGAGTGCTTGACCGAGCACGAGGAAATCGGGGCCTGAAGGAATTCAGCCAACATTCCGGCTGGAACGCAGATAAGCCGCAGAAGTTAATGTGTCGTACAACACAAGCTGGAACCACAAAATGGCCGCTAGACAAGATTCAATGGAGAGACGGACGCTTTGGATCGTTCTGGCGCTCAATATCGGCTTGGCCGTGGCCTTTTTCGCAACAGGCGCCTTCGGCGACTCAAGTGCCCTGATCGCCAACGGGCTCGATAACCTCTCCGACAGCTTCGTCTACGCGATCAGCCTTTTCGCTTTGTCCCGATCCGACAAATGGAAACGCGGGGCGGCGAATGTTTCCGGTGGGCTGCTGATCCTGTTCGCTGCAGGCATCCTCTACGATGCGTGGCGCCGCTACATCGGCGGGTCAGATCCGCTCGGGACGATCATGATCGCCATGGCCCTGATTGCTGCGGCCATCAACGCAGTCTGCGTCTGGCTGCTCGCTAAGCTCAAAGATCCGGACGTCAACATCCGCGCGGCCAACACCTTCAGTTACAATGATTTCGCCGCGAACCTCGGAATCGTCGTGGCTGGCGGCCTCGTCGCCTGGCTGGGAACCAACTGGCCGGACCTCGTCGTCGGCGTGATTGTCGCCGGGATCGCGGCCTGGGGAGGTATCGACATTCTGCGCGACGCACACGGCGAACACCACAAAGCAGTTCATACGGGCAAATAGTTGCGGGAGATTCTTTCTGAAAGAAAGGATTGAAGCTACAGTGACTATAGCAATTAGTCTTGTTCCAAGACGATTCGAGGAGCGACCCGTTGCATATGACCGACCCCCTACTTGTACCCACCAAACTACTGGATTTTGATGCCGCGCCTCTTGCGCATCTAATTGGGAACCGCAGCTGGCGCGGCTTATCCGAACACGATCGGATCGGAGCTGCCTATGATTTCGTTCGGAATGAAATCGCGTTCGGATACAATCGAGCTGACGACATCCCCGCATCCGAAGTGTTTTCCGACGGCTACGGGCAGTGCAATACCAAAGGCACGCTCTTGATGGCGCTGCTGCGTGGTGTCGGCATTCGTTGCCGGTTGCATGGGTTTACGATCCACAAGGGCTTGCAGCGCGGTGTTGTCCCTGAGCTGGTGTATCCGCTTGCTCCGCAGGAAATTCTCCACTCATGGGTCGAGATCGAATTTCAAGATTCCTGGATCAACCTTGAAGGCTTCATCCTGGATGACGCTTTCCTCGATGTCCTGCAAACGTCATTCTCGGACACAGAAAGTCTCTGCGGTTATGGCGCGGGCACGGATTGCCTTGGCGCGCCTCCCGTCGCCTGGAACGGAGAAGATACCTACATTCAGAAAACCGGCATCGTGCAGGATTTCGGCGTGTTTGATACGCCGGACGCATTCTATTCGTCCCATGGGCAATCCTTTGGATGGCTGCGTGGTGCCCTTTACCGTCATATCATACGCCACTGGATGAATGCGCGCGTACGTGGTTTGCGCAGCGGTCGCCTGAAGACTGACCGACGCGCGACACACGCGCATGAGGAGCCTGCCAATGCCACATGACCACGGGCACGCCCATATCGATCCGGATTCTGGCGATCGGCGGGTTGCCATCGCGATCTGGGCGAACGGGCTTCTTACCGTTGCGCAGATCGTCGGGGGCATATTCTCGGGTAGTTTGGCACTGATAGCAGATGCGCTGCACAACTTTTCCGATATGGCTTCGCTTGTCATTGCCTTTGCCGCACGCAAGATCGCGCGCCGACCGGCCGATGAGCGCATGACCTTCGGATATGGCCGGGTCGAAATCGTCGCGGCCCTGATCAACTACACGACCCTGATCGTGATCGGCTTCTACCTGATCTACGAAGGCGGCATGCGCATGATTGATCCACCCGAAGTCATGGGGTGGACCGTCGTCATTCTCGGTGGAATTGCGCTTGTGATCGACACGCTGACCGCAATGCTGACCTATTCGATGCAGAAGGGCAGCGTGAACATTCGGGCGCTTTTCCTGCATAACCTGTCGGACGCGCTTGCTTCGGTCGCGGTTATCGTCGGTGGGTCACTGATCATCCTTTACGACATGCGTTGGGTTGATCCTGCCATCACGATCGGCATCGCGCTCTACATTCTGTATCTGTCTTTCACTGAAATAGGCGGCCCAATCCGAACCCTGATGCTCGGGAGCCCGCCGGATGTGGATGGAAACGACGTGGTCAGAGCGATCCAAGGCGTCGAAGGCGTGGTCGACGTACATCATGTTCACCTTTGGCAAATGCAGGAGCACGCTGCGGCATTGGACTGCCATATTGTCGTCGAACGCGAACGGATGGGTGAGGCCGACAAGATTAAAGAAAACGTCAAATCGGTGCTGCATGAACGTTTCTCAATCGAGCATTCCACGCTTGAATTCGAAGCGAGCGACAATGCGCATCAGGAGGCGCAGGTGTTCGGACACCGCCCATGACGATTGCCCAAGGCATACTAGTGGTCGTTGGCCTGCTGTCCGGTCTGGTTTTGATTGGTGCGCTCCTTTGGTCGATCGTCCGCCCGTCCAAGCGCATCTGGCCTCCAAACAGAGAGCATTCAGTCATACCAAACATTGCATGGGGACTCACATTGGCCGTGTTTGGGGCGGTGATCGGTTTGGGCATCTTGGATTGGAAATCCGCTTCTATGGCCAACGCACTCCGTTGGGCGGTCGGGCCGTTCTTGATCGCAACCGGAAATCTGATCGTCTGGTGGGGGGCATTCAGCATTGGACTGAAAGCCACCAGCGGTGCGAGAGACGAGCTTATCACTTCGGGTCTCTACCGTTTCTCTCGGCATCCGCAGTACCTTGCCGACATGGCCATCCTGATAGGTTTTGGTCTTCTCTTCGCCTCATCTTGGGTTTGGCCTATCGTCATCGTTGGAGTTGCCGCGCTGGCCCTTGCCCCGCTCGCGGAAGAGCCATGGCTGCATGAGCAATACGGCTCCAAGTATCGCGATTATTGCGCTGAAACCCGTCGATACCTGTAAACTCGCTGCCTCACGAGAACGTCATCGTTTTTCAGTTGAACCTCTAGCTGCTAGAGGTCGTATCCGTCAGCCAACAAAAGAGTGAGGCAAGGCATATGACAAAAACACTGAAAACACGACGCCAGTTCGTCTCGACAACTATGATCGGACTTCTGGCAGCACCTTCCCTTCTCCGTGCTCAGGAGCCCTCGGCGGTACGCAGAAATATTTCGTCCTTTAGTGCGGATCCCTGGCAAGACCACTTCGATAACCTTCAGCACGGTGCAATTTTGTGCGACATCGACTCGCGTGCAGTCCAGTATTGGTCGGAAGACGAAAGTGTCTACAAACTCTACCCGTCGAGTGTCCCTGCCTCGGAAGAGTTGACCCGCAGGGGATATACAAAGGTTATAAGGAAGGTGGAGGGGCCGAGTTGGCGGCCCACTCCATCAATGAAAGAGCGTAACCCCGAATGGCCTGACTATTGGCCGCCGGGTCCTGACAACCCGCTTGGAACCCACGCGCTTTATCTGTCGTGGCAGTATTACCGGGTGCACGGGACCGGAGACACACGCAAGATCGGGCGCCAGTCATCAAACGGCTGTATTGGACTTTACAACGAGCACATTGCTGAACTTTTTGCTCTGGCAGAAGTGGGAACCCAGGTCAGGATTTTCTGAAACCCAAGGAAAGCTGGCTGATACTTCTATTTTTTAACATAAACTTCATTATGCGTATTTATACTTAGTGTTGGGCACATTCTAAACTGGGTTGCGACACTTCCGGTATCTTGCTGAAAAAGCAAGGAGAACAGACATGGCACATACAGAGCTGGATTTGCGTGAAAGACGCATCATCGAGGACATGCTCAGAGCAAAATTCTCGATCAACAAAATAGCCGCTGAGCTTGGGAGACACCGCTCAACAGTCTATCGCGACATAAAGCGGAATTTTTACATTGATGGCGAAATGCCAAATCTCAGTGGCTACTATTGTGTGATTGCACAGCGGAAGGCAGAAGCTCGACGTGCGCGGC
>NZ_LWER01000022.1:0-4810 GCF_001634775.1 Sulfitobacter sp. HI0027 | reverse complement strand
GAAGCTTTTGGAAACCTGATTGAGTTTAATTTGTCCCATGTGACTGTCCCTTGCTTACTTGACTGCGCCGAAAGTCAGGCCGCTGACGAGTTGTTTCTGGCTGAACCAGCCGAGGATGAGGATTGGCGCGATGGCCATGGTGGAGGCCGCGCTGAGCTTGGCGTAGAAGAGGCCCTCGGGGCTGGAATAGCTCGCGATGAAGGCGGTAAGCGGTGCCGCCTTGGCCGCGGTGAGGTTGAGCGTCCAGAAGGCTTCGTTCCATGCGAGGATGAAGTTCAGCAGCAGCGTGGAGGCAATGCCGGGGATCGCCATGGGCGTGAGGACATAAAGCACCTCTTCACGCAGGCTTGCCCCATCCATCCGTGCCGCTTCCAAGATCTCGCCGGGGATTTCGCGGAAGTAGGTATAAAGCATCCAGACGATGATCGGCAGGTTGATGAGCATCAAGATGATGACCAAAGCGATCTTGCTGTCGAGCACACCGAACTGGATGCAGAGCAGGTAGATCGGATAGAGCACACCCACCGCGGGCAGCATCTTGGTCGAGAGCATCCAGAGCAGGATGTCTTTGGTCCGCTTGCCGGGCACAAAGGCCATCGACCATGCGGCGGGCACCGCGATCAAGATGCCAAGGACGGTCGAGCCGCCCGCGATGATGATTGAGTTCCACAAGAACCGCCCGTAGTTCGACCGCTCCAGAACCGCCTCGTAGTTGGCCAGCGTCCAATCAAAGCCGAGGAAGATCGGCGGATCGGCGATGGCCTGTGCTTCGGTCTTGAAGCTGGTGAGGATGGTCCAAAGGATGGGGAAGAAGATCAGGAAACCGATACCCCATGCGAGGGCCGTGTTGACGATCTTGCGTTGTCTGGTGACTGCGCGTGCCATGATGTCTCCTCCTCAGGCGTCCAGGTTCTTGCCGACGATGCGCATCAGGAAGATGGCAACGATATTGGCGAGAATGATTGCATAGACACCGCCTGCCGATCCAAGGCCGATGTTCTGGCTTTCCAGCACCCGCTGGAAGATGAGATAGGTCAGTGTTTTGGTCCCAAAGGCACCGCCCGTGGTCACGAAAATCTCCGCAAAGATCGACAGCAGAAAGATCGTCTGGATCAAGATCACCACGGTGATCGCGCGGCCCAGATGCGGCAGGGTGATATAGGCGAAACGTTTGGTGGCGGGGGCGCCGTCCATCTCAGCAGCGTCAAGCTGCTCGCGGTCAAGCGATTGGATCGCGGTGAGCAGGATCAGCGTCGCAAAAGGCAGCCACTGCCACGATACGATGATGATGATCGACGAAAGTGAGGCTTGGCTCATCCATTGCACCGGGGTCGCCCCGAAGAATTCCCAAAGGTAGGCGAAAAGCCCGTAGTTCGGGTCCATGAACATGTTCTTCCACACCAGCGCCGAAACGGTGGGCATAACAAAGAAGGGCGCGATGACGAGGATGCGGACAAAGCCCTGCCCCCACATCGGCTGGTTCAACAGGATGGCGAGCAAGATGCCCAAGCCTACCGTGATCGCCAGCACACCGCCCACGATAATCAGCGTGGTCATCACCGAGGGCCAGAAGGCGCTCGAGGTGACGAAGCGCACGTAGTTGTCAAACCCCACCCAGCCCAGATCACCGCCGCGCATCGGCAGGTATTTCTTGAAGGAAAAATAGAGCGTCATGGTCAGCGGGATGAGCATCCATCCAAGGAGCAAGACCACCGCAGGGGCCATCATCAGGCGTGCCGCTGATCGGGAATGTTGGGTAGCCATCGGGCACATCTCCTCTGCAGGCGGCGGATGCCGCGTTTAGGTGAAGGGTATCATATCAGGTGGTTGGGCGGAAAAGGGCGGCGGTGTTCGCCGCCCTTTGTGGCGGAGGAGCAGCGGCTTAGCGGTAGCCAGCAGCTTCCATTGCGTCGTTGGTCAGGTCCTGTGCCTTCTCAAGTGCCTCTTCGACGGTCTGCTGACCGGCATAGGCGGCAGAGAACTCTTGGCTCACGTCGGTCGCGATGCCTGCAAACTCTGGGATCGCGGCGAACTGAACACCGACATAAGGCGTCGGATCGACGGTGGAGTTCTCAGGATCAGCCGACAGGATCGAGTCGAGTGTCATCTGTGCGAAGGGCACTTTTTGGTACTCGGGGTTCTCATAGAGCGACTTGCGCGCGCCGGGAGGAACGTTGGCCCAGCCTTCGTTCTCGGCAACCAACTCAATGTAGTCTTTCGAGGTGGCCCATTCGATGAACTCTTTCGCGGCATCTTCTTTCTGAGTGCCCGCCGGGATTGCCAGCGCCCATGCCCAGAGCCAGTTGGAACGTTTGCCAAGACCTGTGTCCGGTGCCAGCGCAAAACCAACCTTGTCGGCCACGGTGGAATCATCGGCATTGGTCACGAAGGACGCTGCCACTGTGGCGTCGATCCACATGCCGCATTTGCCCTGCTGGAACATCGAGAGGTTCTCGTTGAAGCCGTTGGAGGCGTAGCCCGCAGGACCGCTTTCATCCATCAGGTCTTTGTAGAAGTTGATGGTGTTGGCCCAAGCCTCGGTGTCGAACTGGGCGTTCCAGTCTTCGTCGAACCAGCGTGCGCCAAAGGAGTTGGACATCGCCGTGATCAGCGCGCCGCCTTCGCCCCAACCGGCCTTGCCGCGCAGGCAGATGCCATTGATGTCGTTCTCACGATCGGTCATGGCGGCGGCGGCTTCGCGGATGAAGTCCCAAGTCGGGTCTTTCGGCATTTCCATGCCGGCTTTTTCCATCAGATCAGTGCGGTACATGATCATGGAGCTTTCGCCATAGAAAGGTGCCGCGTAAAGCGTGCCTTCGTGGCTCAGACCACCGGCCATGGCGGGCAGGATATCGTCCGCGTCATAGTCTTCGCTCAGGTTGTCCAGCGGCACCAGCCAGCCGTTTGCACCCCAGATCGGCGTTTCATACATGCCGATGGTCATGATGTCGAAAGAACCGCCCTTGGTCGAGATGTCGGTGGTGACGCGCTGGCGCAGCACGTTCTCTTCCAACGTGACCCACTCCACTTCGTGGCCGGTCTCTTCGGTGAATTTGTCGGTGTAGCCTTGCATCCGGATCATGTCGCCGTTGTTCACGGTGGCGATGGTGATCGTCTCAGCAAAAGCGCCGCCGCCCATGATCAGGGACAGGGCCGTCGCAGCGTGCAATGAGTTATTCGAGAACATCAATAGTTCCTCCCTCTACAGATGATGGAATGAGACTAACGGCCCACATAACGCGCAGTCAAATTAAATTTTACGCGCGATAACTATTTTCTGAGCAACTTGCGAACTCAATGACTTACGCCGAGGCGCGCATCACCAATTTGCCATCAAACAGCGTTTCTTCGCGCTCGGTCAGGCGGGTTTCGCTTTCGATAATACGGAACAGCGTGCTGGCCGCGCGATTCGCGATGGCGCCGTAATCCTGCGCTATGGTGGTCAACGGCGGGCAGGTATAGCGCGAAAACGGGTGGTCATCCTGCCCCGCGATCCGCATGGCGCAGTCCTTGCCATGGCCCACCCGCAGCCCCAACTCATAGGCCGCTGACAGCATCCCGATGGCCAAACGGTCATTCGAGCAGAGCACCGTATCGGTCTCAAATGCCCCTGCCGAAATCAGCCGCCCGCCCTCGGTCGCGCCGATCTCTTCGAAATTCCACCCCTCGCCCGGCACCTGGTGGATATGCGGGGCAAAGCCGTGCCGCTCCATTGCCTCAAGATAGGCTTGGCGGCGCTTGTTGGCGTTCGGGTTGCTGGGTGTCTTCATCTCGAAAAAGCAGGGCGGCTCTCCGCTGCGGCACAGATATTCGACAATCAACTCTACACTTTGAAAATTGTCGGTACCCACGAAAGCCTCACAGACCCCTTCGACATTGGCGTCAAAGGTCACGACGGGCACGTCCCGGCAAAAGCGCGCGATCGCCTCCCGGTCCGAGGCTTTGCCGAAGGGCGCCAAAAGCACGCCCGCAGGTTTCAGCGCCCGAAGCGAGTCGAGATTGGCCCGCTCTTGCGCCGGGTTGCCGTGCGAGCTGAGCAAGATCGGACTATACCCCGCCGCCAGACAGGCCAGTTCCACCTCGCGGCCAATCTCGGAAAAGAACGGGTCGGAGAGGTTGGGCACGACAACGCCGATGTTGCGGGTTTTGCGGCGGTTTTGGTTCACCGCATAGACATTGGGGCGATAGTCATGCTGGCTCAGCGCCGCTTCAATCTTCTCGCGGGTCGAGCGCCGCACGCTGTCGGGATCGTTAAAGTATTTCGACAGCGTGGGCCGGGAAATGCCACTTACAGCGGCAAACTCCTCCATATTGCGGATTTTTTGCTGCCCCATCTTAACCCTCCCTTGACGTAACGCTGCGCGCGTAAACTAAAGTCAATATAGAGATAAGTTCGGCCAGCCAGCAAGGGTCTTCTGTGGTTGCCGCCCGTAGTGCAAGAATTTTTTGACCCTATTGGCGAGTGATCGAGTGCGGTCTTCTGTAAGGCCTCGAGATGCGGCACTTCCAAAAGCCGCGGGCCGGGATGGTGATCAGCGGATCAGGTCCAAATCTGTTGAGCGAGCTCTGAGCTCGTAGGCCCTAACTGGTTTTCCCAATCCAGATCTATTCGATCGTTTTGCCCATTCAGGTCGTCGTCTTCTTACACTCCCCTTGGCACCGTCGCTAGCAGTTCAACAAGAGCATCATGCCGCGACTGCCAGCGCCGGATCCTTGTAATCTTCGTTCTTTGTCAGCATCGCCCAGATTTGCCGGGCCATCTTATTGGCCAGCGCGATAGCGACCAGCATCTTGGGCTTGCGCGCCAACA